>JAVBPN010000350.1:0-6685 GCA_031549585.1 Bacteroidales bacterium | reverse complement strand
CATTGAAGATGTAATACATGACATGTATAAAAGGTTCATCCAGTCATTGGTTACGCTAAGCCGGTTAAGCAGGCATAAACCCCAACCTGCATATCCGTTCCATAAACCCATTCCTGTTGGTTTTATATCTTGTTGCAAGGAAAAATATTGTTCGGAATCATCTCTCTCGAACAGTCTTTTTTCTATCTGGTGTGCATGTTTAAACTGGATCATGAGTGTTGCCGACCGTTCTATAAATGGAGATACGATGCTTAAATCGCGTAACAAACAAAAAATATCTGTTTGCTCCCGCTCTGTGAGCTCCCGGGTATTTTCCCTGATCGAGCTTAATATTCGCTCCAAGGCTTCATGCGCTTGCCTGTTATCAGCTTGTCTGTTCAACCGGTGTAACCAATAACGCCCGTATCCAACCAAACCGTCATACAGAGTGAAATCCTGCCAGGGATCGTACATCACAGCACGATACATTCTTTGGTTAAGATCATCGAAAAAATCGTTATTTGCTTCCAGAAAGTTATTCCGGATTAAATAATCCATCCCTACTCCTATGCCTGCGATACCACGTTCATAATCTGCAGGACTGTTGGCATGTATTTGCTTCTGTATCTCTTCAATCAGTTCCATTGCATAATCTTCGAACAACTCATTGCCTGTGTGACGGGCATAATGGAAAAAGAAAACCGCAATACCCGTTTTACCATGTACCAAACCTGGGCATTCAATCAAAGTCCCGTTAAGTAGGAGTGTATCGACAATTTGTCGAAGGCTTTGTTCTATGGTTATCGATTGATCACTCATTACATTGTTACTATTTGTATTTCATGATCATAACTACTGGATTATCTTCTTCGCCGAGAGTAGGGGCCAATTGTTTCAATTCGCCTTCCAATTTGTTTTCTTCATAAGCATTTTTCAAAACTGTTACATCAATTAGACGGGCATCTATGTTTTTTTGCGAAATTTTAAGATCATTTTCAAAATAAATATGTTCTATATTGGTAATTTCTCCGGTCTCAAATTCATACATCAATGTTTTAGCAGGAGGGGTCTTCTCTTTTTTTATTGAAACATAATCTAAATTAGTTACATATAAGAATATATATTTATCGGTTATAAATTCAGTGGTACATACCAGATGAGGATTGGTTGAATGAACCGATGGTTTACGAACCATAAAAGGAATTAAATCCCTGTTTTTGGTAAGCCGGTAGATCGTATCAGAAGAAACATCAGATATTATGAAATCCTGGCCGAAATGCCTTCTGTTGGGAAGAGAAATACTTGTACTGTAAGTAAAAGGTTTTCCGGAAGAATCTGTAAAACTGTCATATACTTTGGTGCTATATCGCACAGGCATACTGATATTCAAGACGGAAGTAATACTTCCGTCTTTTTTTGACATCAACATGTAGGGTTTTTTACAGTAAGTGCTATCATACAATCCTTTTGTATCGTAAACAAGCATTGTTTTTTCATCAAATTCGTATGCCTGCATTAAATCAAAACCGATAGAATATTTTAATGTTCGCTTGTATTCTCCGGTTAGCGAATAAACAACAACCCGACCGGTGCCAATATTATCAAAGACAAATAATTCCTCATTCTTTTCGTCAAATACAACATCTCTCATTGCAGTATATTCCTCAGCACCTTTTCCTCTATGGCTGATCACCGATACTATTTTTCCATTTCGGTTGAAAATAAAAATCTCATGTCTAATATACTCTGTTACGATAATATATTTTTCAGAAACATAATGTGGTGTTGAATTCCTACCGATTAAAACATCCTTGTTGGTCTCCAGCGGCACAAACTCCATGTCTACCATGTCTTGACCAGTTTTCTTAATTTTTGAATAATTTTTTGAAATATCAATTTCTATGATGTTATCTGTTTTTGCTTTTTGGGGATTTGACTGACAGCCCCCAAATAACATTGATAAAAAAAATAGAAACATATTTAGCTTATTCATTTTGTTTTATTTATATTAAAGATTTAAAGCATGAATCATTTTTGGTGCCCATTTACATCGAGGATCCGGATAATCCCAATGTTCATCACCGTAAGCCTTTATAATGTCTGTCCAGCACCTGTTCCGGTTATCAAAACACTTTTTGAAAATACGACACGATTTACATTTACTTGTACTATCAATAAATTCTTTCTTCATATAAGCCAATTGCAGGGATTGCGGAGAATTCCAAATTTGCGTCAATGAGCTTGTATTTACATCACCGATAATAAATTTTTTATTCCAGAATAATTGTTCGCAAATCGTTACTTTTCCATCAGGGTACTCAACCAAAATTCCGTTGAGCAAAAGGATATCGGCCATTTCCTGCGGTGTATCAGCCATAATTCTACTATTTTACATGGCAAAGATTCGGCTGCCCGATAACCGTTTCATAATTGGATGGCGATGGGCATAACCATTGATAAATACATTCAGTACAAGGCGCTTGATCGCGAATTTTAAACCAGGATTTACCTTCTGTAAATTCCTTGTAAACTATCGAATATACAGTATCATCAATTGTTCCTAACGGTGCCTGGTTTACATCCGCGTATACACTACCATCGGATAATATGGTCAGTTTTCCGAAGTGGTGGATATTAGTTGCTTGCCGCATGAAAACTTCGCGCTTGGATAAAGCGGATGCAAGTATGTCTTCCTGGTTAACAAAAATGGACGATTCGAAAAAGTCAATATTTTTGCTACTATACACTGGAATTATTTCACCATTGAGCGTTGCTGAAATTTGTTCTATATCAAGGTAATCCTGTTCCGAGAATACAAGAAAAGTAGTCTTATAGGGGATATTTATGTCATCTAAAATCACAGACAATTGGTTAACATCTGATTGTTGATCCACTAAAATATTAAAACTGATTTTCTCATGCCATCTGTTCCTTTTCAATTGTTCTTTATGATCAAGAAAGTCGCTTGCGGTTATACTGACAGTTACCGGTATATCAAATGCTGTAACATGTTCGAGAAATTCTTCATGTCCTGGATACACGAAAATATTACCCACCAGATTGATATTGGATAAAAACAGGTTTCTGCTGTTTTTAATGTAATATATGATTTTCTCAGCTTTCAGTATCAAATCAACATTTCTTGGGAAAATTGTTTGTAAATAATATTGATCATTCCCGTATTTGCTCCCATTGATATAAAAAGTAAGCTCATGGATATGTTGAATAATACTGTCACCAATGCCCTGTTCATGTTTCCAGACAAAATCACTGATTTGATCCTGAATTTTTAAAACAGGCATCAGCGAAACGGCGCCTGTTTCCGTTCCGGTATTCATTACCAGCCACCCGGCTTCAATATCAATTACTTTATCCACAAAATGACGGATATCACTGTCATTCAATTCATCTTCGGTTAATCCAATAGTATATAAGTGGTCAATGACCAACAAATACTGGCATATTTTATACAATTGATCAGACAAGGTGAAAATAAATGCCTGATAATTTTTGGACTGGTATATCAATCCTTTGCTATTTTTAACCCAAAGAAAAGTATTTGGATCCAATATCAGTTTGTGTGTGTTCATGGTTACCTTAGTATTTTTACTTCCTCTAATATTCTTTTGTAGTATTGTGGATGTTTTTCAAGAAAACTAAATGTTTTCTTATTTGACTCTTTTAGCTCCTTTTTAGTAATGAAGTTTGGACAATCGGGTTTTCCTTCTAAAATATCATCAACTTGATATACACATTGCAAGCAAAATTGTTTACCGGCACAGTTGATACACTGTTTTGCAAATTTGGAGTTAAAGAAATTATACCTCATGGCAACATATTCCACATCAAGTTCTACATGATCATCATGTACCTGGCCAAAAGAAAAACAATGATCTATTCGCTCACATGGCAAAATTTTTCCACTAACGGTTAAATATAATTTTTTATAAAATGGTACACAAGTTCCAGTAGAGGAAATATTAAGATGATCTTTGTTAATAAATAAATCATTATACGTATCGAACATATTTCCGCTTTGACATCGCATGTAGTAGGATAATTGAGAGACTCTTGGAGCTTGCAAGAGTAATTTGGACTCCCAAGCCTCGCAATCTATTGAGTCGTACAAGCTCTGAACAGGATTTCGATACATTTTATTATACTCTTCTTTTTTTTCCTGATTCACACCTGCATTATTTAAAGGCATAATCTTTGGTATTTTGTTAAAATTAGTTGTAATGAATTGACAGATTGTTGCAACATTGTTTCGACTATGAAGAACAGAGAGAAAGCTTACTTTTTCTGAAAAATATTCAGGATAAGTGCTTTGTAATAGCTTTACATTATGGAATACTCGGTTAAATGAATTTTTCCCAGAATGATCAACACGGTAACTTTGAGCATGTTCGTCTCCATCAAGGCTAATTGATAGTCTAAAATTTTGATCCACTAAAAAATCCATATATTGATCCAGTAACATAGCATTGGTTGTCATTCCAAATGAGTATTTTCTCCCAATTCTATCCAAACTATTTAAATAATCTATTACCTGTTTGATAAAAGTGATATTCATCAATGGTTCGCCTCCATAAAAACTAATAATTATTTCGCTGTCGACTCCTTCTGAATAGTTGTCTTTCCACAAATTGTAAAGATAATCAATCATCAGTTTTGCTTTGGCAAAAGGTATATCTTTGCCATTTCTGAGGTCATAATACTTATTATAAATATCAGAATATGTGCAATATGAACAGCTCAGATTGCATTTTTCGGTCACTTCAAACACCAATTGGCGTAAGTTTTGAAGTTGATACAGTATGCTGTTGCCAGTTACTTGAATAGGTACTTTTTTACTGTTTGAGTTTTGCATAAAGAATGTAATTATTATCGGTTTCTTTAATCGAATTTCGCAAATCAGTGAGTTTTTCACGCATATCGGCAGGTATGTCGTTATTTTGCAATGCATCTTCCAAATCTTCTATTAACTCGGCTGGATCGTAACTATATGCATAATACCCGTTCTTAAAATAATAATCTGGGCGATTAATTTTTATATTGCCCAAAAAGTCATTCACCAATTTGAAATACGAGCCTTTTAAAGTACCCTTTTCAATTAAAATATTTCGAGGAGTGGAGTGTGTCGGAGCAATATGAGGCGCTGCGCCAGGTATGAGTTGCGTCATGTAACATAAATAGTGATGCGGAAGCTCACAATAGAAATGAAAGGGGACATCCCCACCTTTGAAATCAATAGTAAATTGAGGAACAAGTGTGTTGCCCTGTATATCATAGTGGTAGAGTGTGTCCTGACAACCGCTGCCAACAGTGATGAGAATATCCAGGTCTTTCGTATTATTGTGCATAACAGGAAGAGCCATAGTAGATATACCACATTTAATAGATGACCCGGTAGGTATGCCATTGATCACTTTCCCCGACATATCCTGCGACCATGCAATATAAGGAGAGGTTACAGCACGTCGTTGTTCACTATCCGGATCTATAAATACCGTAACTATACCCTCACCCTGATTTATCCTGAATGTACTTCTCGAAATTCTCTGGGGTAGCGGTATAGAAGGGAGAGGTTTTCCCTTCAGGTCATAAACCAATATTGCGTCAGAATACATTTGCGACAAGTAAATTCGGTTATTTTCTTCATCCAATAGCTCTTCATAAATATAACTATATTCACCAGGTCCTTTCCCTATTCCTCCCACATTAGCAATAAATTTACCCGAGATATCGAAAAGCCGGTGTGGTATTTGTCCGAGCCAGTATGAGCCCGCAACCAATATATATTGGTTACCAATAATAGGAGGGTGTACTCTTTGAACCAGCGCCTCCGGTCTTTCATCCAGCTTGACTATTTGCAACTCTTCAGTAAAATCGCTTAATGCTACTGTAATCGTATCTTTTAAAAGATCCAAATTACACACTATCACTTGATGATTTCCAACCTGCCTATGCTCTGCTGCCTGATTAGATTCACTAAGTGAGCCATTGTTTGAACGACAACCGAGTTGTGGCAGACAACTCAAAAAAACCAACATTAAGAGGGACAAAAGATTTTTCATTTTATCAGATAATTACCTTTTTGAAAAACTGACGGATAAATAGAAAGTTATTATCTGAAATTTACCCGTCAGAAAAATCACATTGATTTCGTCATTTCATGATGACTCTAATGAATCAATATCCCATAACATTGCGATGATCCGCGGATTCCTTATATGTATAACTAGGATTATAGAGACCGGTGTGATCCTCATTATCACCCATGCAAATACACATACATGTTTGACCAACAGCACAGATACAATACCCACCTTTTAAGGTATTCAACTCCCTTGCTGCCAATTCTGATTTACTAAGCTGGGTTAATTTTAATTTACTTAACTTTTTCATGATTTTTATAACGATTTAGTTTGAAAAAATAATTTGTCGACTTCATCTCTTGAAAGTTTTTAGCTTTCTTTTCACATTTCTTTTTTACTTTTGCCAGGCAATCCTCCTATTCTTTAGGTGGGAAACCAAGGCGGGCGCCGTATAACTTTTGCGGGTATTCCGGCGCTTCGCCTTTTTCTTTCCCAGGTTATTATTTAAAATAGTGACGGGCGACATGTGACAGAAGCCATCTCCCTTTTACTTCATTTTATTTTTCGCACCTCTTTCATGCCTCCAAAAATCTCCGAAACGAATTTCG
>JAVBPN010000195.1:0-29647 GCA_031549585.1 Bacteroidales bacterium | reverse complement strand
TTTTCATCAATCTTTTGTTTTTTCCCACGGTAGAGTTTTCCGGCTTGCTTGTCATCGATGCGGTAAACAAGAGTTATAGGGCTTTCTGTAGGAATACAACCATCGGGTTGGGCAGCTAGCCCAAAACAATACAATAAAAGAGAAAGAATGATAATGTGCTTCATCTGCTTATGATTTTTTCTCGCAATAAATCATACAATACTTTGTTAAAAAGTCAAATCAATTTTCTGATTAACAATAAATTATGTAATTATTTATCAATTTAACTTTGTTTTTTAGTTCATTGCAAGATCATAAATTTGCAGAATTTATGATTTGTGTCATTTCTGATTTCTCTTCATTCTTTTTTGTCGCCCAAAAAAGAACCAAAAAAGGCTTGACAAAATAAACGCGCTCCGCCTATCGGCTTCGCTTGAACGGAATTTTGTCGAAAAGGTATGCTTCGCATGGATAAATCGGGCTACGCCCGAAGTTTTTCAGTAAATGCACTCTTAAATAAACCCATAGTGCATTTGGAGAAAAATCTCTAAATTGTAATTCGGCTAAAGCCTTAATAATATTGTATTTATCATCCGTTGGATAAACTTAGCGAAGCGATTTCATGAGCCGAAGGCGAGTAATCCAACGGCAATAAATTTGATAATTTTCATTGCCGTCCAGCTTTAGCTGACGGTTACAAATTTAATTCATTATAAGGGCTTTAGCCAAAATGATAAATGAAACTCATTTTCTAAATGCACCAAACTCATTTTTTCGCTTCCGGCTTGTCATTTTTTTCAATTTCTTTTACTTGCTTAGGTTCTACCTTCACTTCAGGAGTATCTTTCCCTTTCAAATATTGTGGAAGATTCATTCCTGCCATATTAAATAAGTCATTTAATGGCGGCACAGAATTCATTAGGCCAGCAATAAAATTGGCGGTGGATGTTTTTCCTTCTTTCCCGTTATTGCTGTCCCATACAGTGATTTTGTCAATTTTAATGTTCTTAATTGCTTCTACCTGTGTTTTGATTAATTCCGGCAATTTTTCAATCAATAGCAATTGATAAGCGCTCTGTGGATCACCACCGGCAGCTTTAACCATTTTTTCGTATCCTTCAGCTTGTTTGGTCAATATTTCATAAAGCCCTTTTGCCTCGGCTTCCATTTTGGCAAAGATGGCGTCAGCTTCTCCGCGGGCATTTTCTCTAATTTTTTCAGCTTCAGCTTGTGCTTCGATAATTCGTCGTTTTTTCTCGATTTCCTGAGGAACAATCACATTAGCTTGTTGAGTAGAGCGTTCACGTTCGGCACGGGCTAACTCAGCTTGCTGTTCAGCAGCATATGCCTCTTGTAATGCTTTTGCTTCTTGTACTTTTTCAGCCGAAATAGCAATACGTAATGATTCTGCTTCTTTTTCACGACGCAATGCATCAGAATTGGCAATTTCAATCTTGGCTTGATTTTCTCCTTGAACTGCAATAGCATTGGCTTGTGAAGTACGGATACGCGTATCTTTATCAGCTTCAGCTTTACCAATTTCACCAATTTTGTCTTGTTCGGCAACACTTACTTTTGCTTCATTAATGGCTTTGGCTGCTGCTTCTTTTCCCAAAGCTTCGATATATCCTGATTCATCTTTGATGTCAGTCACATTGACATTAATTAGCTTCAGCCCGATTTTTTTCAATTCGGCTTCTACATTTGTGGAGATATTTTCCAAAAATTTGTCGCGATCGGAATTGATTTCTTCAATGGACATGGTGGCAATAACCAAACGCAACTGCCCAAAAAGGATATCACGTGCCAATTCTTGGATTTGGTCTGAAGTTAATCCCAACAAACGTTCTGCGGCATTATTCATACTGTCCGATTCGGTAGAAATCCCAACTGTGAATCGGCAGGGTACATCCACACGGATATTTTGGCGGCTTAAAGCATTGGTCAAGTTAGCTTCAATGGAAATAGGTATCAAACTCAGGTACGCATAGTCCTGAATCACCGGCCAGATGAAAGCACCTCCACCATGAATACATTTGGCAGATGAGCCACCGGTATTACCATATACAACCAAAATTTTGTCTGACGGACAACGTTTGTAACGTGAAATTAATGACATGATCAGGATAAACCCGACCACTACGCAAATGACAACTAGATAAAAAGGATTCATAAAGTTTGCTGGTTTTAAATTTTACAGTTTGACTACTAATACGGTTTGGCTATCGATAACGCTTTCGACTTTTGCTTTACCTCCTGTTGGTATTCGTTCGCCTTCGGTCATGGCATCGATTTCATGAAAAGCTCCTTTGACACTGATTTGTATTTTCCCTTTACCGGATTTTTCACCGGGAATTGCCAAATATACATCGGCAGCATTTCCAATGGTATCAATAATTTTAAATGTATTATCCCGTCCCAATTTCATAAATTGCCTGATAATCAGGAAGAAAATAGCGACAAATATGATACCCGTGATGAAAGCAAAAAAACCTACCCATATTTTCGATGTAAATGTGTCGTAAAAACAAACACCACCCCATCCAAACCCAAGAAAAAAATTCACGAGATTGCGCAATGAAAAGAATGGAAAAGGGCTATCAATATCTGTGTCTCCGCCAAAATCGGTATCTACCCCGCCAGATGAATCCATTCCGACAAAGGTCATAATCATTTGAATGATGAAAACCAACGAAGCAACGCTAGCGACGATCCAATAGGTTTTCAATAAGGGTTCTAAGCTATTAAACCATTCCATAATACAAAAATTTTTGTGTAAGGTAATTTGTTTTTCCTAACATCACAAAGAAATCCGAATATTTTTTGGCGATTTGTTGTAATTATTTCAGACTCTTATTTTTCATCATTTCATAGAAACGATTTTGCTTGGTATTAGTCTTTAGCGACAGTATACAACTTCACAGTGTTTTGGTTATTAAGATCTCTTTGGCATTTTTAAAGCTTGTTCTACACATAACTATGTATACCTCCCAACAAATAAGTCACTCCAAAAAAGGTCATTGATACAGCAAGGAAGGCGATGATGCAATAGATATGGAACTTACGTGGATTCTTAAATATGGGAATGCTTTTTCGGTGCATGGGAATAGCATATACCAATAATGTAATCAATGCCCAAGTTTCCTTTGCATCCCATCCCCAATAGCGCCCCCATGATATGTTTGCCCATACAGCACCTATAAATATACCTGCAGCAAGTAGAAAGACCGCAGGATAAAGCAATTTCGTATTCCAATGATAAAATTTTTCACATAGTTTAGATGAACATAAACTAATGATTCCTGTGATGGTGAAGGACACAAATAATGCATACGATACCATGATAACGGATACGTGGGCAGCTAACATTGGCGTACGAAGAACCGGAGTCATCGGGTTGATCTGTGAGATATAAAGCCATACCGCTGCTGTTGGAATAAATATCCATAATATGCCTTTCCATCCGATACGCATCCATAGTAGCCATATCATTGAGATTGCAAGTAATAAATACCCGGTATAGGTTACGCCAATTCCCAGAGGATCATAGTTTACCAAAAGGACTGTTCCCATTTCGTCCTGATCGTAATCATATTGGTAAAAACGATAACCACTTTTACGGAATATTTGGTTCATCGAAACCCGGCACATCTCATTTTCGTCGACTTTCAGAAAACTAATATAATCCGCCGGTTCATCCGTACTGGGGTGGTACTCGATATCAAAAAGAACCAGTTTGATATCAAAAGGTAAAGGTTTTTCCTTTTGGTCTTTTTCGGTAATAAAATTGGTTTCAGTTTCTCCCTGCCTGATATGTAAATAGCCTCGTTCGGCAGATACGTATGTGATTAAAGCTCCAAGCAGAATAGCCCCAAAAGCGCAATGGAGCAAAAAGATAGCTGGCTTATGCCATAGTTTACAGCATAATATGTATATGAATGAAAAAATAGCTAAATACGCCCATAGCACCACAAACCACCATGCACCATATACATGGTCTTTCACCCATTCTGTGCTATAGAATTTTTCTAATACGGTGGCGCTAGCCAATATTAGCAGCAAAAACGCCACCGTTACGAAAACATTTTGTTTTATGCGTTTTGTGGTAAATAAGGCCATGCCTTAGATTGACTCAAGAAACTTAATGAGCGCTTCGCGGTCATCTTTTGACATGTTGCGAAATTTTTCTTTGCTTTGTTTTGCCTCTCCTCCGTGCCAAACAATGGCTTCTTCATAATTGCGCGCCCTCAGGTCGTGAAGCATATCTGTATGTCCCGATGTGGTTTTCATCAATCCACGTCCCCAAAGCGGTGTGGTGCGACATACTTGTGCCCGTCCCGGTTCGATCATTCCAAGGTCGTGGCGTAACAGATCGGAATAAGGCCATATTTTTTGGCTGGAAAGTTCCGGCATAGGTTTGTAATTATCACGTGTCGTCCAGGAAGGCTTGTGACAAGCATTACATCCGGCCTGATTAAAGAGTTCACGGCCTCGTTGCACTTGCGAATCATTGAGATTACGTGCAGCCGGAACTGCAAGTCCCCGATGCCATACCATAAACGCATCGTAATCATCCTGCGTCATTTCCGGATTCAAATTTTTGGACATCAGGTCTGTGAAAATTTCCGCTTCAGTTTTGCCCAAAGCAGTTTGCACATCCAAGTCTTTCGATGTCACGCGGGCATATTCTTCGGTAATGTAATTGTATCTTCGATCGGGACGTGTGACGTTGGTGATATTCCACAAGGCGTTTGCTCCGGGACCATTGTCGAGCGTAGCCCTTGTACAAAGGTAGGTAAAACGCCCCGGATGTGTGCCGGGATAATATGGATTGAGACCGGTTTCATCAATGTCTGCTCCAATAACACCCATAGCGTAGCCACGGGTTTGTTGGGCAGCATGTTCGGCACGTAAATCTTCATCCGAAATAGCATCCAGCAGTCCTGTACCATAAATACCAATCGTAGCTTCTATGGCAGCTCTATGTGCGCTCATATCAAAATCGCTAAATAAAATAGCATCCTGACTAATGGTTACTACGGGATAAATCAATGTACCTTCATAAGACATACCTGAGCTATACGAAGTGCCATCGGCATATTTGTTACCATATTCATCTGTATAGGGCATCCATGTTAATGTAATTCCCGATTCGTCAATGGGAGGTTTGAAAGGAGAAATGGCGCGCGTTTGCGTCATTCCGGTGAAGTACTTGGTCGCAAGCGGATTTCCCGGTTTTGTGGGATCATAAATCATCATTAAATAGCCATTCTGGCTGTCGTTGGAATCATATCTGTCTACACGTTTACTACGCCCTCCGTAACTGGGGTGGCATGCGATACATGATTTGCGGATATAAACCGGCCCTAACCCGGAATAAGCCATCCCTTCAGTTGAAACAAAGCTTTTAGCAAACATCTCTTCACCACGCATGAATTGGCGATAAAGCTCTTTATTTTGATTGATGGCATCTACCGGTTGCCGGTAAGCGCGACTCGTGGCATTGAAAACAGTTCCGGCAATACCACCCGGATACCATTGCCCATCATATTCCTCCGCGGTAGGCTTAGGAGTTGGAGACGGATTTCCGTTGTCATCCTTCGCACAAGCCGATATAATGAGGGATAATGCGACTACGATTATTTTTATATAATTCTTATTCATGGTTTTGTTATCGTTAAAAAGGAGTTTATTCAAAAAATTTATTTTACCTCGTCATTGCGAGCGGTAGCGAAGCAATCTTGTTTTTAATCTTTGGGATTACCTTCGTGAAATCGCTACACCAAGTTGCTTCGCCCTTTGGACTCACAATGACGAAATATTTTCGATTTTTGAACAACAACCTTTGATTTCTTTTTAAATGATATCTTCAATGCTGTCAAACAGCACTTGAAGTTCAATACATGCATCTGATGCTGCTTCTACTTCACTTTTGTTTACTTGATCCCTTACCACTTCGTAAAACGATAAGTTACCTTTCCCCATGTTTTTTATCTTGGCAATACATTCATCTATTTTTTCACGTATTTGGGTATCTAATTCTGCATCGACCAATTTCACATAATCGCTCAAACAGGGAGTTCCTTTCAAGTAACCATTTTTGATGCTTATGATGTTGTTTTCATAGTCATCTAAAGAATGCCAGCTATACCATGATTCCACTTTTTCGGTTGCCCGTTCATCATAAGGGGTAGCAATTTTTGTTGCACCTACTTCACCTGCGATTTCGGCAGCTCCTACTGCAATTTCGTTCAACGCTGCACTCCATGAAGAATAATCTACTTTATTGGTTAATTTATAAGCGAAATTTTTGTACGAAGGATTGGCGTTCAAATGAGCTACAACATCCGGGTTTTCATTAAAAACAGATTTCATTTCGGCAGTTACATTTTCTTCCCCAACCCAAGCCACATAAGCAAGAATGCAATCCCATACAAGAGCATCTGTTGCAGCAGTGAGATAATTTAATTCCGGGGTTGTTAAATCAGCTGCAGGGCGCGTTTTCCCGTCGCGGTAAAGCAGATATTCAGTTACATGGAATCCGATTACTTCAGCATCCATGTTCCAAGCGTCGCGGCCTGTTAAGGTTGCTCCTTTGTTTATTTCAGCTTGAATGGCTGTCAATTCTAACGGCCAAGAATCGATATGTCCGTCAATGTCCAAAGCTTGTTCGCCGACAGGGCCAAATAAGAATGCTTCGCTCAATTCCCATTCAATGCGCGCTTTCATCCATGCATCCGATGCAGCTTTCATGGTTGCATCCAAAGGATTTGCTTTTAACGCTTGATTTGCCGTACGCATTTCCAATGCTGCTTCGGCCAACGATTTATAAGCGGGAACTACAGTTTTTGAAACATATTGCTCCAAGATTTCCGAGTACATTTGATCATAATCGATTTCGTCATCGGGATCTTTCTCACAAGAAGAAAATGCTACAGTCAATAGCATTGCCATCAGACCCATTAAGGGATATTTGAATACTTTTTTCATTTGTTTTTAAGAGTTTAGTTATTTTAATTATTTAAAAAATCCCGCATAGCCTATTCCGATTGAAAATGTCGGTTCGTTGTTATAGGGGGATTGAAATTTACGTAATGAATATTCGGCTTTAATCACCAATTCTTTGATTGGATAATAGTTTATTCCGGCGCTCAGGATCGTTTTTTCTGACCATCCCCGCGGTTGTATTCCTTTTGATTCAACGGTTTTATACATTGAATTGTAATAACCATAATGTCCAAAAAGGTATAGTTTATCTCCACTGGATTTAAGTTTTGGGAAAAGAGAAAAGACATCATAGGCTATTTCGCCATACCAACTCATTGCATCCGAAGCCACTTCCGTACGAGGCGATGGGCTTGCCGAAGGCATTTTCTTGTTGATCATGGAAATGTAATATGAGTCACCTAAATAGCCATACATAAAGTTCCCTCTGGCAATGATGTTGTGGTCATTGTATGTAAAGTCTAAAGTTCCGATGGAAACCGATCCGTTGATCCCTTCATAGCGTGAGTGTTTCAGGCTATTGGATGCACTGAACCCGAAATAGCCACTTAAACCAACCCGCAGGCCTTTAACCGAATAATTGTCTACACGGAAAGCTCCGGCATAGGTATTGGCAATCTTAAATTCATACGCGGAGAGCGAACCACCTTGCACCCAATTGGAATTGTTGAATCCTTCCGCATCAAGGCCTGAAACGAACAAAGCCTCGTAACGCCAATTAGTGGTACGTCCCCAGAAGCTAATCCCGGTTTCGTGCCATGTACAGGGTATGATTGTTGCATCTTCTTCGGGACGTAACACGGTGAAAAACTCAGTGGGCATATGGTACATATTGGTCAACCCAATGGGAACGATGATATGCCCCATCCGCAAATTGGCCCATTTTTCCCAACTTTTCTCAATCCAGAATTGTTCGAGAACGACTTCACCGCCTTTTTCGACTTCTTTTTCGTATTCACCACCTTCATCCGGTTCAATTTCAACGGCTGTCCCGACACCGCCATGTTCAAATTCAATTTCGGTCGACAGTTTCCATCCACGTCCGAAGTTGTAATTCAAGAAGAATACAACATGAGGTAGATCGAAGCGGCCATGTTTGCCGTTTTCATATTTTTCGGGACTCCGATAACGATTGGCATCATCACTGTAAAACATCCGTTGCATCACTACTTCGCCATATCCGCCGAGTTGTAACCGGGGTGTTTGTTTTGCAACAGAAGGATTTGTTGCAGATGTTATTGCGTCGGGTGGAGCTTTATCTGCCAATTTCGTGGAATCACTTTGGCCCATTACATGTGTGGTGTCAAAAGCAAAAAATAAACAAACCCATAAAAAGGGTATATACAACTTCTTCATTATTGTGTGTGTCATTCGGGCGTTCATAATCACGCGACAAAAGTAGAGTGTGGAAAAAATCCATACAATCGCAAATAGTTGGTATAAATGAGTAGAAATTATACCATCAAATGTGGGTAGTTGTGGCTCAAGTTTATATTTATGTTGTTAAATCATTTATTGGTATTTCTTTCGTTACTTTTTATTCCCTTCGGTCATGAAAACGGCTTCGCCTAAGTTGATGCCGCAAAAAGTAACCCAAAACGGCTTGACAAAATAAACGCGCTCCGCCTATCGGGTTACTCACTATCGTTCGTGAGGGCTTCGCCGTTCGCTTGAACGGAACTATTCTCATGGAGCGTAGCGAAATAATTTTGTCAACAAGGTATGCTCCGCATGAATAAACGGGCTAACGCCCGTCGCATTTGGATATATTTAAAGTATACAACTGTAGTTGTACTTATGTAGCTAAAATTCATGAAAAGTAATCCGGTGTGTGCTTGTTTCTGTCAGCGGTCAAAGACCCTGACAGGACAGTGTGTTCGGATTAATTGAAACCTAACAGGAAATCAATACCTGTTAGGTTTTTCGTAAATTTTTATTTTGTCGAATTTTCACGAACATCATCTAAATCCACCAACTTATTTACAATCGCATAGATGGTTAATCCGGCGGCGCTGTGGATATCAAGTTTTGAGGCGATATTGCGCCGGTGGGTAATGACTGTATGTGTTGAGATGCACAGTTTGTCGGCAATTTGTTTGTTGGTCATTCCTTTGATGATGCAAGCGATCACCTCTTTTTCGCGTTGGCTTAAAGATTCATGGCGTTTATCTTCCTGAGGTTCCTGCAATAATCGATTTAGTTTTTCCCGTATGTGTTCTGGCTTATCATAAAGGTTTAAAACCTCATCATATTGCCTTAGTATAGAGGGATCGGATAAATCGGAGATAACTGCCACACAGCGCATGCCCGGATTGGAAGATTCTTTTTTCAATTGTTGCAACGAAAATAATCCCAAAAGAGAGGGATTTACGATGAACACATCCGGTTTCTGCAATATTAAAGCGTTTTTTAGCCGGTCTATCTCGTTTATTTCGTAAATGTGGATATGTAAAGGTTCTCGCTTAAGGATAGAAAGAATACCTTCCCGGATGATTTCAGAAGTTTCTGCAATGACTATTTTCAGTTTTCCACTCATGACTTCTTTCCACTTTTTTGTTCGAGTTCCAATATAGCCGGGATAAATAGGCGATCTTCCACTGCATTGTGGGAAGCTAAATCGTACTCACAATTAAAGATATCGAACAATATACTGTTGATCCGGTTGGTACTTTTTGCCGGATAGTATTTGATCAGGATTTGCTTAAATTCCTTCAAACGAGCTTCTACCTGATCGTGCCGTTTGCGAAAAATTCCAATATTGTATTTCTTGTCATATTCGCCGGATAAAAGCGATCTTACATAGGGAAAAACCGTTTCTTCTTCATACTTCATATGGTTGCTCACTTCTTCGACGTATTCATCAAAGTAACGGATTACGGCTTTTGATAATTCGTCGGATTCGCCAACTACTTCTTTCAGGTCATTCCGGATACCGGGAAGCCTGAACCCAAGAAAATAATCATGGGAATTATGTAAATAGTTAAGCAATGAAGCAATTGAAATGTCTTTGTATGAAGGCAATACGGGATCTCCATCGAGCGACATATTTGCAATAGCAAGGAAAGTATTGGTATCGACCTTGTTATCTGTACATACCTCATCAATGCTTTTATCTCCAAATCCAAGATGTATCCCAAATCGACTCATGATGAGCAATATGCGATAATTGTCGCTTACTAAATCGCTCATTCTGTCTGTGTTTGTATATTGTTTGAATCGCTGCATAATAATCAATAATTAAAAAATTGGTTCAAACTTGTTGTCAATAAGTCAACTGCTTTCATGTTTGATAAGGTTAGATGAGGTATTTTTTTCAAATAAAATACAAATTTGGGGAAGCGTCCATAAACAAGGGATATAAGCCAGCGCGTATTTCCATGTTGCGGGATGATAATAGGCTTTTAATAATAGTCGTAAAGATAAATAACCTGTCAAGATATATAAACCTGATACAATGATCGGGAAGTAGGGGTTAGCGATTTCGATGTAATGAAAAACCGGTTGAGGGTTCGAAAAATTGATATAGGAAAAGAAAAGAAATCCCATCCCTATGATATAGTAGGGAACGATCCTCGAAAAGAATGATTGACTTTTCGATTGCGGTTGTATGGGATATTCGGATAAAAACAATTGCATGAAAAGAATAGGAACTACACTAAAGATCAAAGGACCAAATGAAAATAAAACGCCTATTCCATAACCCAACACCGCTAAACGGTATTTTCTACCATACATAAGCCCAGCGCAAATACTCCATGCTACCGGATTGATAAATAGGATGAACCAGTCTCCCGTTACACTGTAATATTGCAACACCAGCGTTAATGTATAGAATCCACATGCCATGATAGACATAACAGCCGCTTTTTTCCAACGCCGTTTGACGATAGCAGGGAAACTCCAAATAGCCGACAATACAATCATTTCTAGACCGCAGTAAATCAGTAGAAAAGGAAATCTAACAGGAAAAATAACGCTGTATAGATATGATCTATAAAATACACCTCCACTGGGCAATAAAAAAACGATCAGGATAAAAGATCCCAATGCCCACAACACATTTCTTGTGGTTAAATATTTATTTTCCTGATTCATAAAAAGGGGTTTTTATGCAATCACAGGTCTATCACAA
This sequence comes from Bacteroidales bacterium, assembly GCA_031549585.1. Taxonomy (GTDB): domain Bacteria; phylum Bacteroidota; class Bacteroidia; order Bacteroidales; family UBA4181; genus JAIRLS01. The sequence continues at coordinate 18,531 of JAVBPN010000195.1, read as the reverse complement.
ATTCAGTGTCTTGCCTTTGGGGTATTTGACCACATAAACCAATTTGAATGTACGGGATTCGCCCGGTTGCATATCATATTCCCATGTAATAACTCCCAAGTCTTCTTTGTTGACAGATGGCGGAGTGGTATCTTTGGACAACTCTACAACTACTTCCTTGAGCGTTGAAATTGGATATTGGTCTTTCAACACCATACGGACAGCATCATTCCGGTTGTTTCGCACAGTCATCAGATAAGCAAATTCCTGTTTTGTATCATTTCCAAGGAATCCGGTGCTGCTGTATTCTTTCATTTTTTCGCGTTTCACTGCTACCCGTTTATCCGTACCCAGTGTGAGGGTTAGGTTTTGATGGGTGGAAGCCGCATCAATATATGTTTCACCCACATATGTGCCATCATAGGTGATGTTGGCGTTGCCACTCAACAGGTTTAACTTTTCCCAATCGGCGATTTCGGCCAATAAATACGTTTCGGTATCCAATTTTGGGGCACAATAATATTTGAACGTTGCCGCTATTTCTTGATTTTTTAACTCGATGCCTTGTTCCTTTCCGTTGCCGGGAATAGAATAGGGCAAATCAATATTAAATGAAAGATTCAACTGATTTTCTGATTGAGTGACATAGTCGTCCATACCGCTTTTCATGGTTACTATAATTACACCATTGGCTGCGGCCGAGCCATACATGCCGGTTGCTTGCGAACCACTTAACTGCTGTATGTCCTTAATCATCGATTGGTCGATGGATGCAAAGTAACTGATATCGACGGGTACTCCATCGACAATGTACAGCGGTGTGCCTTGTGGAGGTTCGGGTGCGGCAGCGATTTCTTCCGAAACCATTTTCATATCCATGTCATACGAATAGCTATTTTGCATCATCTCCTTTTGCCTTGCAACTCCCCGGATATTCACATTGTTGATGTATTGCAGAAACCATGTTTGAAACAACGGTGCAATTTTGCCCGAGCTCGGAATGGCCGTAGATAAAGTGATTTTAACCTTTTCCCAATCAATTCCCGTTACTTGGCGTACTTTTGCTCTGGAGGTTATTTTGACCGGCCGGTCGGTAGCGGCGACATTGATATCATAATAGGGCATCCAGCCTGCCGATGGAGTATAGTAACTGATGGTAAAATTGCAATTCCCATCCACCGGTGAGGAAAGGCTTAATTTCAGAATACCTGAAGTTTTATTGTTTTTCAACGATTCCTGTTCAAACTGCGCTCTTAATTCTTGAAGCCGTTTTTTGATTTCGCCTTCTTTCTCTCTGTCCACGCTGAGGGTTTGTTCCAATTCGCCGGCTTTGGTTTTGTAATAATCCATTGTTTTTACCAACTCATCAATGCTCAATCCCGTTTCTGTTCCCGATGCTTTTTTATCAATGCTTTTTTGCAAAATACTAAGCAGGTTGGTATTAATCTTGATTTGCGTAGAAACCTGTTCCAATGACTTTTGTTGTTCTTTGATGGCATCTTGTATTTTCCGGGCATTGGCGCTCAAACTTTTTTCTGCCAAATAATTTACCGAAAACTCAAACGAAGAAACAACCACACTGTTGGATGTTTTGATCTTAATACTGTTTTGGTCGATTTGGGGGCTTAAGCCTTCAATCCACATTTCGTTGTTCCCTTTTGAAAGGGTAGCGTTGGCTGTATGAATCAGCTCTGCACCTTGAAAAAATACGGTTACTTCTTCGATCTTAGAATTCACATTTTTATTGTCCACGGCATTGGCATTTAGTGAAAAAACAAATAATAAAAGAATAAGATATATGGATTTTGTTTCCATGATTTGAAAAATGATTATGGACAAAAATACGATAAAATGTACTAGGGTTAATCATATATCTTTTTTATTTGCACACTCATTTTGATAGGCTCAAGTTTATATTTTACATTGTTAAAATCATTTTTGATGTTTCTTTCATTACTTTTTGACGCCGCAAAAAGTAACCAAAAACGGCCTGACGATTTAAACGCGCTCCGCCTCCGGCTTCGCTTGAACGGAAAATCGTCAATATGGTATGCTTCGCATGGATAAACGGGCTAACACCCGCCGCATTTCAGTTAAATGGTTTATAATACTTATGCACAGTCTTTTGATGGTGAAAGCTTTCATACCCAATGCAGCAAATTTTAAAAGACCTCGTCTGATATATTGAATCAACCAATCAAAAAATAATATCATGAAAAAAATAGCCATAATATATTGCTTCTTCTTGATGCTTATATCAAGCGCAATGTTTGCCCAGACTATAGAGTCATTAAAATTAAACGGGCCAAAAACAGTCTATTTGGAAGCAGGCCAAGCCTTCAAATATCATATATCTCTCAAAAAAGGGCAACATGCAGCTATCAAGGTCAAACAGAAAAGTGTTGGGATTTGTTATGCTGTGTACTCTCCCAAAGACAGCCTGATGAGTTTTGACGATTTTAATGCAATCAATCAAACCGAGATCATCAACATTATGGCTACTGAAACCGGAAATTACCGGGTAGAAATATTTTGGGACTATGGGCGTCCTCAAAAGGGAGAATTTACCATTGTATGGGATACCTTGGAAGAAACAGGCAATACACCCAAACAAAAAGCGGATCAGTTGATGAAAAGCTGGTATTCGCAAAATGAACCGGGAGCAGCTGTAGTGGTGCTAAAAAACAATCAAGTTATATACAAAAACGCCATAGGGCTTGCCAATATGGAATATAAAATCCCATTAACAGGCAGCACTTCATTTGAGTTGGCATCATGCTCCAAGCAATTTACAGGATTTGCCATTGCCATGCTAATCGACAAAGGCTTGATTTTGCTGGATGATGATATTAAAAAATATTTTCCTGAATTGCCCGATTTCGGAAAGAAAATAACCATAGAAAATCTCGTATACCATACAAGCGGCTTGAGAAATTCGGATGCCATGGGGATATCTATGGGAATGCATTTTGATGATATAGTTACTACCGATATGATCTATAAAATGCTATGCAGCACAACGGAGCTGAATTTTACTCCAGGAGAACGGTATTCCTATTCAAACCCCAATTACAACCTGCTTGCAATGATCATAGAAAAAGTCACGCAGCAAAAGTTTAGCGACTGGATGACCGAAAATATATTCCGGCCACTCGATATGAAAAACACATATATTAAAGACGACATAAAGAAACTGATTCCCAACAAAGCCTCCAGCTACAAAGAGGTTGAATACGGATTTAATGTAAATGTCGAAAACTTTGCGGAAATCGGTTCAGCTTCGGTATACTCAAGTATTGATGATCTGGCAAAATGGGTCAATAACTTCAGTACAAAAAAAGTTGGAGGAGAAAAGGTTTTCCAATTGTTGAATAGGAAAACAACGCTTAATAACGGGGAAGAATTTAAATATTACGCTTTTGGTAATGGATTTGGGTCTCATAAGGGAACATACAAAATTGAGCATTTAGGCTTGGTATTAGGATACAGGACTGCCATTGTACGTTATCCCGATCAAAATATTGCTATTGTATACTTAAGTAATGATAACAATGATGTAACATACAGCCGTTATTGGAAAATAGCAGATTTATTCTTGCAAAACCTAAAATCGCAACCACTCAATCCGGTAAAATTTCCAGACTTAAATGAATTTCTGGCAAAGACAATGCCGCTCAAAGTGGAAAAATGCCCGGTAGAAACAAAAGAATATGAAGGGCATTACTATGCTGATGAAATGAACATACATTACAAATTGATCAACAAGGAAGGGATATTAACGCTTGTCACATACCGGTTCGATTACATCTCCCTGAAATGGGAAAAAGCCGATGTTTTCTCCGGCAACTACGAAGACTATAAAAGAGGATTCGAATTTATAAGGGATAATAACGGCAAGATCACATCTTTCAAGCTAACTGGAGGGGAAAAGGGAGTGATATTCAAGAAAATGCAATAAAATAAATTCATCACGCTGGTGCGTTAGTTTAGAGTAGTTACTTTTAACTAAGAAAAATATCAATCAAAGGTATCAAAGTTATCATTCAAGTATTTAACGAGTTGCTGAGTTTTTGCATGACAACATCTTTGTACTTTCTGGATATTTCAATTGGAATATCTTTGATATATAGTGTTTTGGAATTAAAGGTTGTAACGTGTTTTCTGTTGACGATAAAAGATCTATGTACCCTTAAAAAACGATCGTCCAATACGGATTCCCATTGTGAAATTTTCATTCTTGTTGGGTATGCTCTTCCGGAAATTGCCATCACCAAGACTTCATAATCCTTTGATTCTATGAATAAGATAGAGTCGACTTCCAATGAAACTTTTATCCGTTCGGAAGTAAACTTTATGTAGGTGTTTTCAGGAGTTGAAATCGATTTTCCAAGTTTCATCTTTATTAATTCCTCAATGGATAACATGGAAACAAGTACAAAACACAAAAAAACAGGATTGAGTATAATGTTGGAATGTTCCGGCAATGCAAATTTATATATAAGCCAGTATACCAGCATGATAAATTGATATTCTATAAGTATAAATGCACCTAAGAAATAACATATATTTAATATTTCCTGTTTACTCTTTTTGAAAATGATATCTTTTGAAAAGAATTTTACAAACAAAATTCCCGGAAGTAACATCACCGAAAGGAAAAAAGACCTTGCAAATGTTTCCATAACACTCATCAGGATCAGACTCAGGACAATTACCATGATGCTCCAATATACAGGCTCAAAATGTTTTTTCATCTTGTAGAGATATTACCTATTCAAAATTACATCATTCGGATTAAAATCCCTATAGAATTATTTTATTTTCCACCAATGATGGGATTTAACATTAGATGAATGGGATTCGGCATATATGAAAACCGTAATATTCCACATCTTCTAACTAATTTTGAATCGAACTTAAAAAATATATGTTATGATTAAATTCTTTGTAGAAGGAGGTTTACCGTGGATGAGTGTTCTGACCATTGAGTTCATAGGAGTTCTATTAGCAGCCTGGAAAGCCCCGGGATGGGTCAAAGAAGCAGGGCTAATTGCATTAACCACCGGTATTTTGGGGACGGTGTTGGGTGTTTTTCAGGCGAGTGATGATATTGTTCAAGCCAGAGGGATTGCTCCATGGATAATTTGGGCCGGCATGAAAGTCGCTTTGATGACCACCCTTTATGGAATCATTATCTATTTTGTTTCTTTAATCATCAGGATTTTTCAAAAACCCAGACTTTTGTAGAACCTGGAACTCAATGCTAAAATTGCAAAGGAGGCTGTCCCAAAAGTAAGGACAGCCTCCTTGTTTTATATATTATTAGGGCTATCTCTATTCCTTTCAAAATACCCCTGCCTCAAAAAAATCTATTAAGAAATGTTTCTATTATTAAAATTACTCAAAGGTATAAAAGCTATATGTATATTCCCAAGAGAATTCCCGACCCGGTTCTGCATTTACAGCTATGTATGGTTCGGGACAATAGGTTGTATTTCTTGACCAATATTTTATCCTTGAAAGAGGCCGGTCGCACTGCACTCTTATGCCTGCTTTTGTTTTAAGGTTTTCTATGCGAAAATCGTAATCAGCCGCTGTTGTCCCAAATCCATAGATATCATTAATCATCACATATCCTGCAGTTATTTCTTTCAGATATACTATTTTATTTTCTTGAAGATTTACAACTTCGCCAACGCTGCGTTCTTCTCCCTCAAGATTAAAATTGAATGCTAACTGGATATTTGGGCCGGCAAGTTCTTTATCAATAATGAAGAAGTTATGGTTATATACATCCGTATTAATCGGTTTTTCACCTGTATTCTTAAGGCTATGCGCCATTTTCAATTCAGGTTTACCTTCTGTAAGCGTTACGGTTTTAGTGTACACATAAGAATAACCTGTTTGGCTTTCCAAAACATGCTTAAATTCAACAAAATTTGCTCCTGTTTCAACGCTCCACTTTCCCAAATCAACAGGCGTATAATATTTGCTAATAGAATAACTACGATCATCAATTCTTGTCAACACACCAACGCCTATCTTTAAGAAAGGATCGCCAACAGCGGCTGAATCAAAATCGATGTTCCCGAATTCATTCATAGGGCCTAAAACCGATTCGTGAACGTATGGATCGTAGTTATCGAACCATTGGTCAATGTATGTATGTCCTTTATATTCTAAAGATGCAATTAGCCCCGACCAATCGAATCTAACGCCCCTGTAATAGCCGGTATCGGCATCTGGAAGATATAGTTTCGCAGTAACTAATCCGTTTGTGATGTTTACTTCGGCGACAATTTCTTTCGCTTTGTTATTCCCGTAGCTGCATAGCATGATAGCAAAAGTGGCCGCTAATATTAATCCTGGCACTACTCTGAAATACATTTTATTATTCATTTTTTTATATTTTAACAGTTAATATCTTATCCCTACCAAGGCTCGCCCTTGGGAAGATGTTTTTTCAAATGGGTTTCGTCAATAACAACACCAAATTCCGACCTGTCAGAGTAAAAATTCGCCAGTTCAAATGTTGTTAAACCATCCAAAAAAATCCGTATTCTTTTTACTATTTTCCATGCTTATAGGTTAGTATGCTGGTTTAGTTTTTACAGTTTTTTAAATCTTTTTCTAACATAAGCAACAAACTGTATCAACCAATTTTCAGCTTCTAAAACAGTTCTGTTACGGTTAGGAAATTTATATCCACAAACCAACCAATCTTCAACATTAATTTTAGTTTGTCTGTTGGAAATAGAAGCAACTAAACCGTCATATTTATTCGCAGGAACTAAATATTCACTTGTTTTAATCCTTTTTTGGGAATAACATCGAGGACATCGATCCTTTATGTCAAAAGCAAATCGTTCCTTGTTTTCTTTGATCAATATTTCAATCTTATTTGGCGTTATGTCTTTAGATAAGTAATACTTATCTATTTCTTTTCTCGAATGATCTAAAAAGGTATCGTATTTATAAAAATAAAAATTTGCCAGCTCAAATATTGTTAAGCTATCTAAAAAAATCCATATTTTACTTTTACTATTTTCCATGCCCTATAAGGATTTTTCGTTCCGGCTTCGCTTTCTATTTATTGATAAACACCAATGTCGGATCCATCGGATAACGCCCGAAGTCTTTGCCATAAATGGCTAAACCACCTTTCACTCCATCGGGAACCGATAAGCGGATTTTAATCGGTTTGCCCTCGACCAAAACAGATTTCGGAATATTAACTTCTACCAGATAACCATATGAGCCGGCTTCATCCAATTTTTTGTTGCGGGGTTGCGCATACCAAGATAATACGCCACGATGGTCGGCTGGATCGTCCGGTAAGTAGGCGTTTTCTACATTAATGCCATTAACAGATACGGCCAACATCGAAGGATTTACCTTTTGGTCTGTCTGCGCGTACGAATTAGCATTGGCGCAAGGATCGTGTGTGCCCTTTCCGCGCATAAATGCCAAATCTGTATTATCGATCTCCATCCCTTTAGCATCTTTTCCAAACAATTCTTTGGCAGATGCTTCCAAAGATAATGTTACCATTTCCAGATTATTCAGTGCACAATTTTCCGGCCATGCTATAGTGTATTCAAAATAACCATCTCCCGCACCATTGACTTTCTTGCCGCCGAATACATCCCATTGTTTCAATGTCCATTTTGCAGCGGTAAATGATTCGGGAGCAAAAGTTACCAATTTCATTATTTTCTCAGCAACAGGTTGGCCTCCGTCTTTTACTAAAAAAAGCGTAAAATTGCGTCCCAATACCTGGCCTGCCAGATTCTTTATTTCCAATTGCAGCACATATAAACCATTTTGATAGGGAAGTGTAACTTTGGCCGATTGAATTTTCTCATTCATGAAAGGCTTGAATCCAATTTGATAAGTTCCCATCGGCATTCGATCTGTTTCATGCCCCAACACATCCCAACCGATCAGATTGGTTTCCAAGTGTAAAGCACCCGGATCTTTGCCGGTCATGAAAGAGGCGAATAAAGGAATTTCGAGAGAGGAGCCCGCTTTTACTTCCTGTATCAATTCGCAGCGGGGAACGACGTAAAAAGCAGAATGGAGATCGGCCATACTCATATCCGGGACAAAAGCGTCCAAACCAAATTCTTTTGGAGTGCGGTCATAACGCACGTAGCCATTCCATTCGTTGATCACATCATGATGTTCCGTATATAACCATCCGGCGCATTGGGGATGGGCACGGAAAGCATTGATCATTTTATGATAATCCCACGTGATATCCACATCACCGGTACTGCCTTCATATCCCCACACATTGCCACATTCGCTGTTCAGTAAAGGCTCATTCCCTTGCTTGTTGCCATTGATAAAATTCCAAGTAGAACCAGCATAAGTGTTTTTGGTAAAGTTGTCCAACAAATTTTCCCACTCGTATCCAGGTGCATAATAGTGCCATGAATTGATATCGGTTTGCACATGGTCGAGGTTGCATGGAGAGTTATCTTCCACCAAACGCGTCGGATCCAGTTTTTTTGTTTCCAAGTACATTTTCCGTACCCATTCCTGAATTTCCGGTTTATAGATATTTTTGCCGTATACTTTATTGAACAATCCCCATTTTTCGTTAAAGTTGACCCATGAAAAAATTGCAGGATGGTTAAAGTCACGCTTTACCTGGCTGCGCATACAATATTCCCAGTCCTTTTGATTTACGTCATTAGGTTCTCCCCACCAATTGGGCACATCGGCCATAATCAATAATCCTAACTTATCAGCCCAATACAATTTACGGGGAATTTCCGCTTTGATATGAATGCGATTGCCATTCAATCCCAATCGCTTGGATAGCATGATTTCTTCACGCATAAATTGATCAGACGGAAATGTATAAAAGCCATCCGGATGATAGCTTTGATCCAAGCACATTTGCAAATAAACCGGTACATTGTTCAAAGCGATGTAAGGGTATGCAGTACCACTCAAAGGAACTACACTGATTTTGCGCTGGCCAAAATAAGTACTTACCTGATCTACCGTTTTCTTATCATCTAACAAGCTCACCACCATTTCATATAAATATGGATCATCTAAACTCCAAAGATGTTGGTTTGCCAATTTTACCTCGAAAGTATGCACCAATGATTTACGGTCTTTATTGCCGGGTGTATAAATAAAATCGGCTTGTTCGCCATTTTTGAAATTCAGTTTTAATTGTGTTTTCGCGTCAGGCAGTTGATTCAATGCAACTTCTACTTTCACTACAGAACGATCGATATCCGGGTAAAAATGTACATAATCGACAAAATTATTTCCCCTTGCTTCCAGATAAACGGTTTGCCAGATGCCACGCACATCCCCGTAGCCTTGTTTCCCAGCTAAACGGTCGATTGGAGGATCTTCTGCATTAATCACCAGGTTCTGGGGTTGACCGAACGTAATATGTTTGGTCAATTCAAATTCAAAAGGCGTATAACCTCCCTGATGACGCCCCAATAATTGGCCGTTCAGCCATGCTTGCGTATTCCATTCCGATGCACCAACTACCAGATAAATCCGTTTGCCTTCCCACGATTTGGGCACTGTGATGGAGCGCGCATACCAACCTTGATCGCCTTTATTTTCTACACCGGACAATTTGCTGCCCCAACCGAAAGGAACCTGTATTTTCAAATCGAATCCATCGGTATTGTTTTGTTGAATAGCATTTGTTCCTAGCTGCTGATTAAAAGTGAAATTCCACGTACCATTCAGGTTGATCCATTCGGTTCTTTCAAAATCCGGGCGGGGATGTTCCGGTAATGGGATTTGCTCTGCAATAACGTTTAAAAACGTGCAAATTGCTGCGATTGTAAAACTTAATATTTTTCTCATTTTTTTGAATATTTAGGTGTTTATGTACTGGTATATACCGGTACAGTTTTATTGTTAACTTTTTGATTATTTTGTATTTATGATACATCTATTTCTCCGGTCATATACAACACGCACTGCCCACCGATTTCAACCCGGTCATTCAAATACTTGCATGTTACATAGCCTTGTCGTTTAGATAACTGTATGGCGGTTAAATCATTTTTTTCCAAGCGCTTGCTCCAATAAGGGGTAAGTGTGGTATATGCCGAACCGGTCACCGGATCCTCGTTGATACCGGATTGCGGGGCAAAAAACCGGGAAACAAAGTCAACCTGATCTCCTTTTGCCGTAACGATGACACCACGTCCGGGCAATTGGGCAATCTTTTCCAAGTTGGGTTTTAGATTTTTAATTTGGCTTTCGCTTTCAAAAACCAGCATAAAATCTGTTTTCCCTTTAAATGCCGCTACCGGATTTGCATCAAAACCTGCCATTAATTCGTCCGATAAAAGAATTGGCGCAAATTGATCAGTCGGAAAATTTAAAGCCAACAAATCTCCTTGCCGGCTTACAGCCAATATTCCACTTCGGGGAGAAACAAATTGGATGTTATCTCCGGCGTACTTCTCATGTTCAAACAATACATAAGCGGCTGCAAGGGTTGCATGTCCGCATAAATCGACTTCTACCGTAGGCGTAAACCACCTGATTTGATATGATGCCCCTTGCTTAACGTAAAAAGCCGTTTCGGCAAGATTATTTTCCATCGCTATTTTCTGCATCAGGTCATCGCTTAACCATTGTTCAAGAGGACAAACAGCAGCCGGGTTGCCTGAGAAAAGTTGACCGGCAAAGGCGTCTACTTGGTATATTTTACGTTTCATCTGTTTCGTGATTATATCTGATTCGGTGAACGGGACAAGGTGAATGGTGAACGAAAAAATTTACTGGAAAAGGTTCGTTCGGATGAATATACGTTCAATATGATGGTGCTGTGGTGAAAGGCGAAGCCGGTAGGCCTTCTTTGTTATACAGGTTCACATCGGGAACATTTTCCCATCCGAATCTCACAAATTTAGGATTTTTAACCGACGGGCTGGATACAATGATACTGTTGCCCTTGATTTCTGCTTTTGCCGGGAAAAAATTTCCATCCTCTCCGGCTATGGTAAAGCCTTTCAAGGAGCCACCTTTATTAACCAAACCATTGGCTGCATGCGAAAAATATACGGCGATCTTATTATCCTTTATTTCTGTAAATTCGTAAATAGGGCCGGAATATTCCAGCTTTTCGTTGTAAGCCAATGCACGGGCAGCCAATGATAGGCGGTAGCCTACGGGTTGTTTGTATGAAGGATGGATATCATTTGCATCGCCGCAATCGGTGGTTACTGCCATTGCTGTATTAGTGGTTGTTTTCAAAATCCGAAGCTGAGATTCCCTTATGTCAGGGCCAATTTCTTTGAATGGTGCTAACTGTACAAAAAGGAACGGAAAATCGCCTTGTCCCCAGTTGGTTCGCCAGTCTGTAATCATGATCGGGAGAAGTCTTTGGTATTGTTGGGGATTATTACGGTTGTTTTCGCCCTGATACCAGACTACGCCTTTAATAGCGTACGGTTGCAACGGACTGATCATGGCGTTATAGTGCCCATATACATGCCTTTGTTCGGCAGGATTGTTAGGCGCTCGCCCTTTTGAGCCGTCACGCTTATATTGTGCCAATCGTTTGGGAAACTCCATCAACGACTGGTCATACTTTTCCACCATTGCATTGAACTCTGCATAGTTTTCGAGTGCTGCCCGGCTGGTCCAATGTTCTGCCGGACTACCTCCCACTGCTGAAAATATGATCCCAACAGGAATATTCAATGCCTTGTAGAGATCACGAGCAAAAAAATAGCCAACACACGAAAATTCCTTCACTGCTTCGGGGGAACAAACCACCCATTTGCTTCCGATATCCTCCACAGGATCGTCAACTGTATTAATAGGTACATAATATTCACGGATCAAAGGATAGTTGGCGGCATCGCGTTCTTGTTCCCAATTGGTGATCAACGGTTGCGGAGGGCGTGGCCCTAATTGGCGTTCCATATTCGACTGCCCGCTGCAAACCCATACTTCGCCAACATACATATCTGTTATTTCAATACGGTTTTGATTGCCAGAAATAGCCATATTATATGGGCCTCCGGCTTGCATGGCATCCAACATTACCATCCATTTGCCATTTGTTGCTGTTGCTTGTTTCCGTTGGCCGTTAAACTCCACTGTGATTTGTTCGTCTTTATCGGCTGTTCCCCATACCGGGACGGAAATACCGCGTTGCAGTACGGCATGATCGCCAAACAAACTATTGGTAGCGACTTCAGCCTGAGCTAAATAGCAGGTAAATAAAATGAGTAATGAAATGATGTATTTGTTCATGAATGATTTGATTTAATTGCCATCAAAAAATGCATACTAGCTATAGATGAAACAAAGATATAAAAATGGCGAAAATAGTGAAAAGAAAAATGTTTATTCTTTCTATCCTGCTTTTTATCTTGATCCAAATTTAGAATTATTTCCTATTGGCATTCGTGTCAAAAAATACAGAATAAAGAAAACAAATTTCTGAGTCTGCTATATTGGGATTTGGGTTGCATTTCTTAAAATTTTAGAGTAATTTTGATCGTTCAGAAAACTCTGTTATGGCGTTTAAGGTGTGAATTAATCACATTTTTGAGATGTTGAAATGATTTAGCTTATAAACAAAATTTATTTATTGACAATTGTTTAACCTCTAAAAATACATATATGAGAAAGTTTATTGTAATGGCATTAATGGTGGTTTTTGTCTCTTGTAAAAAAGAAAATGAATCAAATCAGATAACTATGACAACTGCGAGAACCGAAGTAGAGATTCGACTGGCAGGAGTTGGTATTGTTACTCTTGATTGGGGTGATGGTTCACCCGAAGAAACGGTGACGCATGGTGGTTTGAAAGAATTTAATCATAGCTATTCGAGCGAAACGCTGCATACAATTACCATTACAGGTGACAAGATTGTGGACATACGCTGTCAAGGTATTCAACTGACAACATTAAATGTAAGTAAGAATTCTACATTGCAGACTTTAGAGTGCGGTTGGAATCAATTAACCTCTTTGAATGTGAGTGGACATATTAATCTGAGCTATTTAGAGTGTAGTACTAATTACATGAATGCCACTGCACTGAACGCCTTATTCACATCGTTGCCTACCGTTGCCTCTGGCTCCATATATGTACACTACAACGGTCCCAACTACGACAGCTCCGGTGACAGAGATTGTGACGTAACTATTGCAGAGAATAAGGGTTGGAATGTTTATAAATCAACGTGGATAAAATATTAGAGATGATCATCATATTAGGTATGAATAGTATTTTACTATTTCCGATGAAAATTTTTGCGCCCACACAGCCTAATATCAGCAATTGGCGGCACGATTGATTTACAAAACGATAAACGAAAGAGAAACCTCTTTCGTTTCAAAACATTATGAATTAACGGGATTTGCTATAAAACACAAATAATGATTGATTTAAATCATTTTTATAGAGCTAGCTAGCATTTATTGGATATTTGGAATAATTTTGACCTTAGCAAACCTCAAAATAGGTTTACAAACTCATTTCATGAAGAAGTTAATACTCACATCTTTAATATCTATTGCTTGTATTGCGTCTTTTGGGCAGCAGGGTAATATTCCTTATCCTGACCTAATAGGCGTTCAATTAGATAAAATAAAAAAGATGTTTACAGGATATGAAATAAATGCTGCTAATGGGGCTACATTATTGGAGTATGAGGATAAAGATGAGAATGGGAAAACGCTTCTGCATTCATATTATTTTTTTAAAGACAATCTTTGTTACAAAATAGATTTATATCCGGCAGATGAAGTGGGTATATATTCTTTTATAGGCTGGTTTGACAATGAATATAATAAGGCCAAAGATGGTGTTTGGCTTATTCTGAATAATCAAGAAAATATCATAAAAGTAACATTCGAAAGTGACAATCATGGCGTTTTCTTTAGTTATGTGCGCTATGATTGAAATTCTATTTATCGCATTCTCGATAACTTCAAAACATTGGCCAAAAGCTGTTGGAAGATAAGTGTGTTCAATATTCAACTAAGTGATAAAAATATTTATCACGACCGAATACCATAAAGATGCTGGAGAAAGTTACCGGGGAGAATCATCTGAGCGCCTGATCACCCATTTCCCTGTAGATCGTCCTCCTTCACGTTTAAGTATTTCTGCGTCTTTCAGATGCTCAATATGCCTTTGTACTGCTGATTGGTTCATTTCTAATGTTTTGGATATATCAGATATGGTTATCTGGACATCTTTTTCCATGAGAGATAGTATCGCAGTGTGCACATCTGTTAGGTTTTTAATTGACATTTTCTTTTGATTTTTTGAGAATCAAGCAATCGGATTAAATCAAAATTAGATAACAACTTATTTCTTTACCCAAACGGCCAGATTTTCACTTTCCATTGAGAAATTCCTATTGCCATGTTTGTCAGTTACATTATTACACCATTTTTCATCTTTAAATAGTCAGATTTTATTCTTTATGACATAATGATATTGATTTTAATGTCAGTGGCATAAGTTAAAACATCCATTTAATATTATTTGTTTGGCACATTTGATCGAGTAAATGGAGTATTTATATTTTACTGGAGGCTAATAATCGTAATATCACATAATTGCCATCTGCTCATCTTATGTTGTACGTAGGATTTTATAAATATTAAGTGGTTTTAAACCAGCATTCTAACTAATAGTCTACAATAAAGCTTTGATTTGATTGCTTTTATTGAAGCATCAGGATGATTTTAGACTTCCCCGTTATGATTATTTAATCTGCATGAAGTCTTCCCCATATAGCCCAACCAGGATACTGTTGCCATGCCTGTCCACCCTTAATCCGCCATACTTGGCATTTTCGTATTTTTCCGCTTGGCCTTCTTCGAAAAAATAAGACTCAGCACCAATACGGTTACCCCATGCTTTATATTTGACAAGGATTTCAATGCTGTTCACAGGTTGTTCACGATGCTGCATCCGTAACAATGTTCCCACGCGGTGGTCGTCTAATTGCAATAAGAGAAAGCCCTTTTCAGGGACGCTGTCCATATGCCAAGTGGTTATTTCGTAATTTAACGCCATATAGTCGCCCTGCATCAGCGATCGTGGGTCTACCGGCGCCAGTTTGAGCAATACCAATTGGCCATTTTCCAATGTACGTTCTTTTTGAATTACCGACCAAACAAAAAACGCCAGCACCAACACCAAATTGGTCAAAATAATCGTATTTCTATAACGGGTTATCATTTTTGATCATTTTACGGAACAACAACCACATGGCCAAGAAAAGCATACCCGAAAAAAATAAGAATCCTGACTTAGCCAATAGGGTGATGCTTAAATCATAGTAATACTGAATGAGGGCATATATCAATAAGGCGATGCTCATCACAAAAGCCGGCTTATAATTGTACCTGAAACTAAGCAGTATCATGAAAACAGCCACAGAAATGGCCGGAGCATGTAGCGTAGGCAGCAATATCAATACTGCCAATATATAAAATACAATACTATTACGGGTGGAAACACTACATACACGCATGATTTGCATAACAAGGAACATAATCCCTGCCCAGGTGAACAAAGACAATACCCAACCATAGCTTATTCCCGTGTCATCCCAAACGGATTGTAACGCAATAGCCAGCAACATAGCAGCCAACGATACAAACAATCCCATCACTACCGGTTTATACAAGCGGTTGATCTTTGGTGTTGACGATATGAGTTCTGCTTCACCGAAACAGATACAGATAAGTGCTATTATAGTGATAGTGGTATGCAGATGTAGCCACTGACCGGCATTCGAGTCAAAGTAAAGCCCGGCAATGCTGCCGTTCAGAAGTAATATGGATATGAAAACCAAGACATACTTATTTGTGACCAGAAGTGTGACCAGTGAAGTCATAATCAATATGCTGCAAGCGGAGTACAAACCGCCCGAACCAATAGCCATCAAGACACATCCGAGTATATATATGCTTATGATAGATGCATCGAGGAAAGTATGATTGCCCAGTAGCCGGCTTCCCGCCAACGTGCCAATTATGAATATGACACCCGTCACTGCCATGCTTGTTTCCGACTCTAATATTCCGGAAAGGAACAAGAAGACGAGGAAAAGTACTCCCGCAACAAAACCTCCGATGATAGACAAAATTTTGATGCCAATATTGGAAAACAAAGCATCGTGACTGGAGACTTCATTGACCACGGCTTTCGCATCGCAATGAAATGTATCACCGGTTTCGTGCCCGATGTCCTCCAGCCATTCGTTTATTTCCTTACTTTGTTCCATGCCATTGTTTGTTGAGGCGGTAAATAATTATTGACAATACCGCAACACAGACGATAACGAACAATCCGGCCATGAATGTAGCGGCTATCGGATCATCGATAAGCTTGATGAGGAATGCTGTCAGTATGGCAATGACGCTGGCGGCAATAACCGACAGATACGATGTATAATGGTTTTTTAAACAGTGAACTAGGCCTACAGTGTATACGACTGTTGCGAGCAACAAGTTGATCCCAAAATACAATTCATGGTAACTGTATATCCCTATGATGGTTCCGATGGTAACAATTATTGCAGCAAACAAACCGACTGTAATGAAAAGCCATCCGGGCCGTTGTTTTATTATTCCTTTCTGGAAAAGGGCTTCTCCAATGATGACAAATCCGGCATTGATTGAAAATAAGATAGCGGATAGGAACATATCATCAAAATAGAAATCTATCCAGTATAAATAGATGGTGGTATTGACCAGCAGCAGGAACAATAGCCATAATGGCGCAAAGTTGGCCACAATTACCCACACAGCGATACAAGCAGCCCATACGGCAAACAATTCCCAACTATCTGCGCCAGTTTGGTAGATTTGCCCATAGACAGCAAATAACGCTCCTACCAGCAAAGCAGCACCCATCAAGATGGTATTTTTTGCCGGCCGGGGTATTTTTGTATAAATGGCCACAAGCACGCAACCAACCATAAGTGCGCAAACAATGCCCATTTTTGCAAAAGGGTGTATTTCCGCCCAATTGTAAGCAAAAAAGAAGATAACACCTGCTACCATAAATCCAGTACCAAGCGCCAAAAGAAAGAGATCAAGAAAACGCCGCCATGCCTCCTTCCCGGCATATACATTTTTTGCAAGCACACGATTGATCCCATCTGCCTGCCAATTACTATTGCGGCTGATGATATGGATCAGATTCCGGGATAATGCTGTTTTACGATTTTTATTGGTTGTCGAAACGTCCATAAAGTATTTTTGAACATTACAAAAGTACAATTATTCGGAGATAATGTTTAATCCGTTATATGTTAAAAAACCCTCTTTTAAAGTATATTTTGGCTTAAGTTTATATTTACCGGAAACCTTCGGGCATAGCCCGATTTATTCATGCGAAGCATACCTTTTCGACAAAATTCCGTTCAAGCGAAGCCGTCAGGCGGAACGCGTTTATTTTGTCAAGCATTTTTTGATTCTTTTTTGGGCGGCAAAAAAGAATGAAGAAAAATCTAACAATATGATCATTAACTATAGCCTATATTTTTTAATGTTTAAAGGATAAAACAATAAAAAGTTTTTTGAGCTAATTTTTTGTTCTATTTTGTTGTTAACTCCTGTTTTTTTATGAAAAAATATCGCTTTTGTTCTTTTTCCCCATTTCTGTTGTTTATACTAAAAGAGGATTGCGTCATAATGATTTGATTGCATTCTTTGAAATATCATGCTAATTTTGTGGTTTAAAACAGACGATAAAACCAGCATAGCAAATAAAAAAGAAAGAAGATGACAAAAGAGAAAATCGTATTGGCATTTAGCGGAGGATTGGATACTTCGTATTGTGCTAAATATTTAAGCGAAGAAAAAGGATTTGATGTGTATTCGGTAATTGTGAATACAGGTGGGTTTAGCCAAGAAGAATTAAACGAAATAGAAAGAAAAGCCTATAAGTTAGGCGTTCGTCACCACGAAACCATTGATGTAACACAGGAATATTACGAAAAATGTATTAAATATATGATTTTTGGCAATATTCTGAAAAACAATACATATCCTTTATCCGTTAGCTCCGAGCGTGCTTTTCAGGCGATGGCTACAGTAGCGTATGCGGAAAAAATCGGCGCTACGTATATTGCGCACGGTAGTACTGGTGCTGGTAATGATCAAGTGCGTTTCGATTTGGTTTTCCAAATCTTGATGCCGAATGTAAAAGTGGTTACACCTATCCGGGAAATGAAATTATCCCGTGAGGCTGAAATTGAATACCTCAAAAGCAAAGGCGTGGAAGATAATTGGGAGAAAAAGACTTATTCCATCAACAAAGGCTTGTGGGGAACGAGCATCGGCGGCCGCGAAACGTTATCGTCTGACACATGGCTGCCTGAAGAGGCTTATCCCAGCCAACTGCAGGAAAAAGGCAAAGAATTTTTAGAACTCAAATTTGAAAAAGGTGAGCCGGTTAGTGTGAATTGCGAAAAGTTAACGCCGGTAGAATGTATCCGCAAGATCGAGGAAATTGCATCGAAATATGCTATTGGCCGCGATACGCATGTGGGCGATACCATC
>JAVBPN010000139.1:0-7394 GCA_031549585.1 Bacteroidales bacterium | reverse complement strand
ATTTCATCCGGTAATGTGAATGTCAATGTATTTGAAGCAAGGGTTGATAATAATATCTTGTTAAAAGGGTTAGATCCTCAACTTTTGGTGAATTTCAACGTAGAAAGAGAAACCAAAACTAAATATGCCGGGTTAAAGGTAGGTTCTTTGACCGAAACAAATAACAATGCCGGAAACTGGGAATAATATAGTAACCACAAAACCAACACTTGATCTGATTGATGAAACATTTGATATATCTCAATCAGCAAGTTATCATTTGTCCATACAAACTTCGCCGGGCAGATTAGCATTTTGTATATTCAATTCAGTACTGAATAAGTACCTTGTGTTGCGCTACTATCAGGTAATGCTTGATGAAAACACATGTAAGAATATATTTGAGAATGATGATCTGCTCGGTCTTGTTTACAAAGGCTGTAACCATGTGTTCGTTTCGCATCGATACACTTTGGTTCCGGCTTCTTTATTTGATCAGGGAGCTTCCGGCTTTTACTTGGATTTTAACCAAAACGTAAAATCGGAAGAGCAAGTTATGTCTTTATTGATCCGGCCTGCTCAAGCATATGACATATATGCTTGTCCGGAATGGTTCAAATCGTTGCTTGTAAAATACCAACCATCGGTTGCATATTTTCATCATGTCACTCCTTTTATTGATTCGTTGTTGACGGATTCAGCAAAAGCACAGGTTGCTGTGTATTATTATGGCAACCATATGGATGTGGCAATTACAAAACAGAAACAATTATTGTTTTACAATACATTCAAGATAGAAACGCTTGAAGAAGCGGTTTACTATTTGGCTGGGGCTTTGAACATGTCGGGTATGAGCATTGCTGCTACAACACTTACATATTCGAAGGATGTCAATGAAACTTTGCCTTTGGCCAATGCTTTGAAAAAATATGTTGCACGGTTGGTCGAATATGCACCAATGGACACAGTAACATATACGCATTACATATCGGAACAGATCAAAATACAATTTGCTCATCTATTTAATTTATACCGGTGCGCATTATAAGCGGCACATACAAAGGCAAGCAGATATATTCAAGCGGCAAAATGCTTTTACGTCCGACTACTGATTTTGCCAAAGAAGGATTATTTAATGTTCTTGTTAATAAGGTTGACTTTGAAGAATTGGATGTGTTGGATTTATTTTCCGGTACAGGAAGCATTAGTTATGAGTTTGCTTCGCGTGGAAGCCGGAATATTCATTCTGTGGAAATCGAAAACAAGCATGTTACCTTCATTCGCGATATTGCCAAGCAATTGAATTTTCAGCAAATGAAGGTAATTCGCGAAGATGTGTTTCATTTTCTAACCATTTGTAAAGCAAAGTACGATATTGTCTTTGCCGATCCGCCGTATGATATGACAGGCATTGAAAAATTACCCGGTTTGGTTTTTTCTCGTGGTATATTAAACCCGGAGGGGATTTTTATTTTAGAACATTCCAAACTGTTTGATTTCTCGTCATATCCGAATTTTTCGGTATGCCGTCATTACGGAAATGTTCACTTTAGCTTCTTTGAAGAAAAATGAAACGGACAAACACATTGGAAATCCGGCAAGTCGTCGATGAAATATTAAAAGAATATAAAATCGACGGTAAAATCAAAGAATCACGTATTATATCGGCATGGCGTGAAGTATTAGGCCCTTTGGCTAAATCGACGCAAAATATTTATATCAAGAACAAAAATTTATTTGTAAGTATCAATTCATCAGTTGTTCGCAACGAATTGATCATGCAAAGGTCTCTTTTATTAAAGAAACTGAATGAAAAAGCCGGCGAAAAGATTATTGAAAATATCGTATTCAGCTGATCTACTGATTGGACGCTTAATCCTATGATAAATAATTGTCTTGAAATTTTTAATTGTTCATTCTTAATTATTCATTAATATAATGTATCGTTCCGGGTTTGTAAATATTGTTGGAAATCCAAATGTCGGCAAGTCGACTTTGATGAATGTGCTCACAGGAGAGCGTTTATCTGTTGTTACCAACAAAGCGCAGACAACAAGGCACCGGATTATGGGTATTATTACCGGTGAGGATTTTCAGATTGTATTTTCTGACACGCCCGGTATCATTCGTCCCAAATATAAGATGCAAGAGGGGATGATGGGGTTTGTCCATTCGGCGTTTACCGATGCGGATATCATTGTTTATGTGACCGATACGGTTGAATTGCCCGATAAAAATGCAGAGTATATTGAAAAAATATCTAAAGTGGATATTCCGGTGATTCTGGTAATTAATAAGATAGATTTATCTACGCCGGAGAAATTGGATCAGTTATACCTTTTATGGAAAGAGTTTTTGCCTCAGGCGCATTTAATTCCTGTTTCTGCTAAGGAAAAATTTAATACCGATCAAGTATTGCGTACCATC
This sequence comes from Bacteroidales bacterium, assembly GCA_031549585.1. Taxonomy (GTDB): domain Bacteria; phylum Bacteroidota; class Bacteroidia; order Bacteroidales; family UBA4181; genus JAIRLS01. The sequence goes on along the minus strand of JAVBPN010000139.1, from coordinate 4,988 downwards.
ACAGCAATGCTTCCCGAAGGGCCGGCGTATTATCCCGAAGATGAAATGACAGATAAGCCAGAGCGTTTCTTTGTATCAGAAATCTTTCGGGGTGAAATCTTTAAATATTATGACAAAGAAGTACCTTATTGCACTGAAGTAGTTGTAGAATCGTTCAAAGAGGAAGATACGATTATTCGTATCCGCGTTGTCGTATTGGTAGAACGCGAAACCCAAAAGGCAATTTTGCTTGGGAAAAAGGGAATTATGATGAAAAAAACGGCAACGAGTGCCAGAAAAGGCATGGAACAATTCTTTGGCAAGAAAATATTTTTAGAAACATATATTAAAGTTCAGAAAGATTGGCGAAATAATGAAAATTTTCTGAAAAATTTGGGTTATATCGGTTGATTGAGGAAGGTCATGACGCTATATGTCCCACACTCCAATTGTTTGAAAATTTTTTTTTGATGAAAATGTTGTTTTCAATAGATTTATTCCGTTACTTTGTAAAAAAACAAAATGATTTTAATTCGCTTTTGAACTCTTTACCAATTTTGGTGTTATGGTTTAAAGCGTCATAATAAACATATTTAATAGCTAAGTAGTTAGTTTCTGTGTTAGAGAGAGTGCCGTCGTGAAGATGCCACTCTTTTTACTTTTATACCTACGTATACGGAAAAGCCGGACATAAGTTTTACTTTTGCAAAAGATTTTTCGTTTTAATTTTTATATTGATACATATTTATAATGTACAACCGATATTGTAAGGTTATGCGATGAATATATGTCCCCGAAAAATCGATAAATCTTGTAATGACGAGATATATAAATAGGTCAGGCAATTGTGAAAAGCGGAAAAAAAGTTTTAATCATTACATATTATTGGCCGCCGTCTGGTGGGCCGGGAGTACAGCGTTGGCTAAAATTTGTCAAATACTTGCCGCAATTTGGAATTTCTCCTATTGTTCTGACTGTTGATCCTGCAAAAGCGGAATATCCGGTTATAGACGAGTCTTTGCTTCAAGAGATTGATTCTGAAATCGAGGTATATCAAACCGACTGTAAAGGGGTTTACGAATTTTACAAAAAAATTACAGGGTCGAAAACTGCTCCCTATAGTGGTTTTGCTAATGAGGGTAATCCGACTTTTTTGCAAAAGGTATCACGTTTTGTCAGGGGTAATTTTTTCTTACCTGATGCCCGTCGTGGATGGATCAAATATGCTTATCGAAAAGCCAATCAATTAATTGAAGAGCAAGAAATAGATACTGTTATTACCACAGGCCCGCCACATTCAGCCCATTTAACGGGATTGAAGCTAAAAACCAAATATCCAAATATCCGGTGGATTGCCGATTTTCGAGATCCGTGGTCTAACATCCAATATAAATCATTTTTATATCAAACCCGTTGGGCCCAACAAAAGGACCTGAAATACGAACGTCGTGTATTGGAACATTGCGATACGGCGATGTTTGCGGTCGACGAACGAAGCCGGCTTGTTAAAATTCATCCACATGTAAATCCGGCAAAAATGGTTTTTATGCCTAATGGATATGATGAGTCGGATTTTGAGGGAAAACCGAGCGTACGTCCTGAAAATTTGGTGATTACTTATACAGGTACTATAGCCGCTAATTATCCTACATCCGGATTGATCAAAGCGCTGAAGGAACTACAAACCGAGATACCGGTGCACATCCGTTTTGTTGGTAGAGTTGATGAAAAGACTCAGGCTGCATTGAAAGAAAATTTAAATGATGTTACCGAATTGATAGGATTTGTGGAACATAGTGTTTCCGTAGATTATCTGCTTTCTTCATCTGTTTTATTGCTCGTCAATGCCAATGTGGAAGGCGCAGAATTTCTTTTGCATGGAAAAATTTTCGAGTACCTTGCTTCCGGGAAACCAATTTTATTGCTTGGCCCTATTCATAGTGTAGCTGCTCAAATTATCAAACAAGCTGATGCAGGGTCGGCATTTGAGTATGATGATGCGGATGGAATCAAGAAATTTTTGAAAGAGCAATATGTGCAATGTCCTTTTCATTCGGATATGTCTGTAATCAGACAATATACCCGGGAGTCGTTAACTCGGAAATTGTCGGAAATCATTCTTTCGTCCAATGCACTTAATGAATCAGTCATCTATAAAAAATAAAAAATGAAAGAACAAATAGAAAATTTTGTTTCATCTTTTGATTTGGAAAAATGGATTACCATCGGTATCAAAATGGCATGCGTTTATTTGATTATGATGGCGTTTATTTACATTGAACGCCGTTTATTTAAACGAGTCCTTCACAAACGGGACAAAGAGTCTGCTGATAAGACAAATCTGATTTTTCTCAAAAATGTAGTTGTTTATACGACTTATCTCATCGGTTTTGTTTCTTTGATTTATCAGGTACCCGGATTACAAAAATTGAGCAATACCGTGCTTGCTGGAGCTGGTATCTTGGCGGCAGCCGTTGGATTTGGATCTCAACAAGCTATTTCTAACATTGTCAGTGGGATTTTTATGGTTCTTTTCAAGCCATTCCGTATTGGCGATTTTATCAATATTGGTAATCAATACATTGGTACGGTGGTCGATATATCATTGCGGCACACGACAATCAAAAATTCAGAAAATCGGATGATTATTGTGCCGAACAATGTTTTAAATAATCAATCAATCATCAATTCATCTATATTGAATGCCGATACATGTGCCCTTATAGAGGTAGGGATTGGCTATTCCGCCGATATCAATAAGGCCATATTCATCATACAGGATGAGGCAACTAAACATCCGTTACTGATAGATACCCGTACCGAAGAGCAAAAAAATGATGGGACACCTTTAGTTATTGTCCGGGTTATAGAATGGGCAGCATCTTCTGTCAATTTGCGGGCATGGGCGTGGGCAGCTTCTACTGGTGATGCGTTTGTATTGAAATGCGATTTACTCAAATCTGTTAAAGAACGGTTCGATCGGGAAAATATAGAGATTCCATTCACCTACACGAACGTTATCTTGAAAAAAGAATAAATGATATTCGCAATTTTTCACTATGTTTGCACATACCAATGTTTGGATTGAAATTCTTGAACCAGAGAGGATTTTTCCAATTTTAATGATTAAAAAGCGGATGAAGATATTCCCTTATTTGTTTTTTTGTTTTGTGTTTGTGGTTGTTCCTTCGGGGATGATTTATGCACAGCAAAATACACCTGTTACAGTTACTGTGTCGAAGAATAAAAAGACGATTGACGGAAAGACGTATTATTTGCATATTGTAAAGCAAGGAGAAACTCTTTATTCTATCAGCAAGGCATATAATGTGCTGCAAAAAGATATTGTTTTTAGCAATCCCGATGCTTTTGAAGGAATCAAGATAGGACAGGAATTGAAAATTCCGGTTACTTCGGACGATCAAAAAGGAAGTCAATTGGAGTCGTCCAAATTTATTTATCACATCACAGAACAAGGGCAAACTGTGTTTTATTTGACACAGTTGTACCACGTGACGACAGAAGAATTGTATAAATACAATCCGGAATTGGAGCATTCGCCTTTGCAAACAGGGCAGGTTGTTACAATCCCTAAGTCGGATCAAGTCGAACCATCGAAACCGGAGGTTCATTACAACATACATACGGTCGCAAGACGAGAAACATTGTTTTCTATAGCCAAAAATTATGATGTCGATTTGAATAAAATATTCGAGGTCAATCCGGAAATTGATCCCAATGACCCGAAAGTAAAGATCGGCCAACAAATCAAAATACCTTTGCCAGAAGGTGCGCCTATTGGATTGCCGGTGGAAGTGTCACGAGCGGATACTATTATTATTCGTCAGGATTTGGTAAATGATTCATTGCCAAAAAAAGAAGTTGTACCGTGTGTGCCAACGACGCAAACCAATTTCCGGGTAGCTATGTTGTTGCCATTGTTTCTTGCAGAAAATAATCTTGCCACATCGCCTGATACGACAACCATTGTTAAAGGGGCAGACGGTAAACTCACATATAAAAACGGTGAATATTGGATTTATCCGCAATCGATGAATGCGCTTGAGTTTTATGAAGGCGCTTTGTTGGCGCTTGATTCTTTGAAAAAGAAAGGATTCAATGCGCAAGTTTATATATTTGATACGGCAAATGATACAACCAAAGTGGCTCAGATATTGCAAAACCCTGTAATGAGTGGAGTTGACTTGATTATTGGCCCTTTTTATACAAATTTGGTGAATCAGGTAGCCAAATTTGCCCAGAAGAACAAAATTTATTATGTATCGCCGATTGCAATCAATGCTGAGTCGTTAAAAAACAATCCGTATTTGCTACAGGTCAATTCCGGAGAGATTAATACGGTAGGCGTCATGACTGATTACATAAAAAAACAAGGGGATGTGCATGTTATTCTAATCGGTAACCGGCGCGAATTTGATCAGACGCTTTATCAGGCGTATAGCAATCGGTTGAAAATGGCTTTTGCCGATACTAGCCTTACCATGATGCAACTGCATACAGATAGCGTTGTCCGTCCGACAAGGTATTTGAAAGAGAACAAGAAAAATATCGTTATTATTCCGGCAACAGACGAGGCCTTTGTGAACATAATCGTAGCGCAGCTTAATGCCAATATTCGTAAATATGATATTAATTTGTACGGACTTTCGGTTTGGACAAGATTTACTAATTTGGATTTGGAATATTTGCATGGGATGGAGTTTCGCTATGCATCTGCTTTTTTTATTGATTACAACAGGCCTGAGGTAAAACGCTTTCTGCAACAATATCGTCAATTTTATAATACCGAACCGACATTGACGACTATCCAAAGTGCCCGTATGTCGTCAAATAATATTTATCATTTTTCTTTTTTGGGATATGATGTAGCATTCTTTTTTGCTTCGGCTTTGCGTCAAAATGGTAAAGGGTTCGGTTATTGTATCCCTACGTTTAGGTTACCTACGCTTCAATCTGATTTTCATTTTCAGGAGGTTGATCCTGCCGGA
>JAVBPN010000181.1:0-2618 GCA_031549585.1 Bacteroidales bacterium | reverse complement strand
TCCCATAATTGTTTTTATTATTGAATTATTTTATATGATTTTGTTATTTACATAGCCCACCACCCTTGTAAAAACAATGGCAAGTTAGGTAAAAATGGCGAAACTAAAAAGCATCACAAGGAAAAAGAACAGATATCTCTTATCTGGACCACTAAGAGCTCTCAGGGCACAAGATATAACGACAAGTCTTTGTGATCTTAGTGTACTCTGTGGTAAATGATTTATGATTTTTATATAATTAAATATAAATTAGTAAGTTACACTAAGTATTTTATAACGTTTCACTATTAGATATAAATTTTACTAAAATATATAAAATTCATAATAACAACATATTATTGTATATCAAATAACTTAATGCTTTAAGTATAATTTTGTCTGCAGTAGTTCCTTACAGAAGCAAGAACAATCGTAATATTTTGATAATAAACCTATTAAATCAAATATTTAGTAGTTACTTTTAACTTACGTGTTAATTCATATATAGAAAGTCCATTAGGCCGGAATATATCTAAACTAAGTTGCATTGGAATGTGGGTAGGTTGTAGTTGTGCATCTTCCGCTGCTTTTAGGACTAATTTGGCACAGGCCTCGGCATCATCTCCTGCCCGATGATGGCGAAACACAATACCAAACTCCCGGCAAAGCGTATCTAACCGGTAATTATCCATTTTTTCCCATGCACGCCGCGATAGCCTGACGCTACAAAGGTAATTGATATCGGGGTATGGTATATTATAGTTATTTAATGCCGATTTCAAGACCGATATATCAAAATTAGCATTATGTGCAACGAGTAAATGATGATCTAAATATGGTTCTATTTCATCCCAAAGATCATCAAAATAAGGAACATGTTCCAATTCACCAACAGATATACCGTGTATTTGTTGATGGCGGTAATCCATATACGGAAAACAACTCGGTTTGATTAACCATGAGCGTGTTTCAACTATTACTCCATTTTGAACTACACAAACGCCAATTTCACAAGGAATTAAATTTGCTGCAGTTTCGAAATCAATGGCGGTGAAATTCATAACCTAATGACTACTTGAGAAAATACATTTTTATTCGATTTTTAGCTCGTAGTAAAGATAATTCAATATTCCGAATTTCTCTTTCCATTCCGATGGATGAATATGTGCATCCCGAACCCCGCAATAATCAATGGCAGTATAGTTTTCGCCGTTCATATAGAATACGCTTTTTATCCCCGGAGTATAGGCCACAAGGGGAATTACTTCTAAATTTTTGTAATCTGACAAAAAGGTTTCCATTAGGATTGGCCTATCATTGACATCCATATGAATGTAAAAATGAGGTTGGTAGAAAAATGGCGTTTTGATCCCAATCTTAACGCTATCTCCTTCTATGGCTGGTTGTGCCCATATCTCAAATATCACTTTTCTACTTTGCAGTTGATAAGCATCTTCTTTAATCGTTTCTTGTCCATTATGATAAACATGTTGCACAAGTTTGATCATTTTGCCCTTGAAATCGCCTTTAACTGTAATTTCAAAATAACGAATTCCCTGAAAAGTGGTCAATTTTTCTAAATCCTGATTTTTATAAGACTTATACGAAATCTTCTGGGCACAAATGTATATTTGCCCTATAATCAAAAAGATGAACACAAATATCAGTTTTTTCATACAAAAAAGGTTTAAGTATTGGACAAGTCTCTGTCTTTTTAAAACATACAATTAATTGTAAAATTAAGCATTTTTTGAAATATCATATTCAGACCTTAAAAAAGGTGAATGAACTATTTTCCTTGACTGACTCCTTTGCTGTAAACCAAATGTATGCTTGAACACCAACCATTATCAAACGGACTTTTCAATTTCGGCATGGTTATTGCAATGGACGATGCCAATAATCCGGGCTTTGTGCTCATTCAGATTAGCTTACTTGTAATCCAACATTTACATTTCAGTTTCCCTGCATTTTTCGGATCGTTCCAAGAAATTGGATTGTTGAACACTCTGCCTACTAAAATTTTATATATGTTATTTTCAGATTTAAATTTAAGCAACCAACTGCTTAAAACAATCTCCGGGCTTGGATATGAAAAGCCCACACCTATCCAGGAGCAAGCCATTCCTGTTATTTTAAGAGGAAAGGATATTTTTGGCTGTGCACAAACAGGCACGGGAAAAACCGCAGCCTTTGCATTGCCGATGTTACAAATGCTTCATGCAGCAAATCCCGTTAAACGGAGGATCCACGCGCTGATACTCGCCCCTACCCGCGAATTAGCCATTCAAATCGACAATAATTTTGCAGAATACGGAAAAGGAATGCGTTTGAACCACACCGTCATTTATGGCGGCGTATCGCAAACCAACCAGGTGAAAGCGCTTCAAAAAGGAACGGATATACTTACCGCAACACCCGGGCGCTTGCTCGACCTGATTCATCAAGGATATATCAACCTGAAAGGAATTGAATTCTTTGTGCTCGACGAAGCTGACCGCATGCTGGACATGGGATTTATCCACGATGTAAAAAAGATAATCGCACTGTTGCCTGCCAAACGGCAAACCTTGTTTTTTTCTGCCACCATTACGCCCGATGTAAAACGATTATCGGAATCATTGCTTACCGATGCGGTA
>JAVBPN010000353.1:0-20021 GCA_031549585.1 Bacteroidales bacterium | reverse complement strand
ATGTATTTAATCCTGGAGAAATAGCTTCTACAGCTGGAACGTCGGGTGTTGTTTATGGCGTTCTGGGTAATGTAAATTATGACCCGTTGTCACGTGTCAATACTTTTGCACACGTAAACCACACTGCGGAACAAATCCGTTTGGGCGTCTTGCTTTGCATCAACGGTACTGGCATCCTTAATTCATGGATACGTAAAAATATGGTATCATCAGATGTAAGTTATGATGATATGAATAAATTGGCGGCATCCTCTTCTATCGGAGCAAACGGTGTTTCTATCATTCCATTTGGAAACGGTGCGGAACGTATTCTTGAGAACAAAGAAGTGGGTTGTTCGATCCACGGAGTCAACTTCAATATTCATAACCAAGCTGATATCATCCGGGCAGCACAAGAAGGTATTGTCTTCTCATTTCAATACGGCATGGAAATCATGCAGGAAATGGGTATGAATATTAAGGTAATTCGTGCAGGAAATGCCAATATGTTCCTGAGCCCGGTCTTCCGACAAGCATTAGCAAGCGTTAGTGGAGCAACCATTGAGTTGTATAATACGGATGGTGCAGCAGGTGCAGCCAAGGGTGCTGGAATCGGGACGGGTATCTATGCATCGAATAAAGAAGCATTTGCTTCGCTTGAAAAATTAGCCATAATTGAGCCTAAAAATAATGAGAAAGATCAGTATCAGGAAGCTTATGCAAAATGGAAAGCGATATTAGGTGCAAGGTAAAGGTGCACAATACCTATTTTTTCATTGAAATCTGTCAAAAATAAAACAATTAAATAACCACAAGTACACAATACAAGTGTTCAATGTTTTACGCATTGTCACTGTGTACCCTAAAAAACAAGTATATGGAAATTTTAAAAGGTAGTAAAGAGTTTTTCCCCGGAATTGGAAAAATTAAATATGAAGGAAAAGAAAGTTTGAATCCATTGGCTTTTCGTTGGTATGACGAGAAAAAGATGATCATGGGCAAATCAATGAAAGATTGGTTTCGGTTTTCCATGGCATACTGGCATACAATGTGTCAAGAAGGTGGCGATCCATTTGGCCCCGGAACAAAAACATTCCCATGGAATGCAGGTGCTGATGCAATTAGCCGTGCCAAATACAAAATGGATGCAGCATTTGAGTTCATGACCAAAATAAATATGCCGTTCTATTGCTTCCACGATGTGGATTTAGTGGATGAAGGCAATTCGTTTACTGAATACGAAAGCAACTTAGCCAAAATTGTTGACTATGCTAAAGAAAAACAAGCGGCATCAGGTGTAAAACTACTTTGGGGAACCGCCAATGTATTCAGCAACCCACGTTACATGAACGGCGCTGCAACCAATCCTAATTTTGACTCGGTAGCATTTGCCGGAGCTCAAATCAAAAATGCAATTGATGCAACCATCGCATTAGGTGGCGTAAATTATGTGTTCTGGGGCGGTCGCGAAGGATATATGAGTTTACTCAACACCAACATGAAACGTGAAAAGGAACATCTGGCACGTATGCTCACAATGGCTCGTGACTATGCTCGCAAACAAGGATTCAAAGGCACTTTCTTGATTGAACCCAAGCCAATGGAACCTACCAAACATCAATATGATGCAGATACAGAAACCGTAATCGGATTCTTACGTCATTTCGGATTAGACAAGGATTTTAAACTCAATATCGAAGTAAATCATGCAACTTTAGCTGGACACACATTCGAACATGAACTTCAAACCGCTGCTGATGCCGGCTTATTAGGTTCGATTGATGCTAATCGTGGTGATTATCAAAATGGTTGGGATACAGACCAATTCCCTATAGATATTTATGAGTTGGTACAAGCCATGTTGGTCATTGTTGAAGCAGGCGGATTTACAAATGGCGGCACTAACTTTGACGCTAAAACCCGTCGTAATTCAACCGATCTCGAAGACATTTTCATTGCCCATATTTCTGGTATGGATACGTTTGCTCGTGCTTTGACGGTTGCAGCCGATATTCTTGAAAAATCGGATTACAAGAAAATGCGTACAGCCCGCTATGCTTCATTCGATAATGGCGATGGAAAGAAGTTTGAAGATGGCAAATTAACACTCGAAGACTTGCGTAATATTGCCGTTAAGATCAATGAACCTGCACAAATCAGCGGTAAGCAAGAGCTATACGAAGCCGTCGTCAACATGTATATTTAAGGTATACGGCAAAGGGTACACGGTATACGGTGCACGAACGTTATTGATCGTATGCCGTGTACCATGCACCATGAACCTTTCTACCATTCCTTATGAAGAAGCAGTATAATTCCGGCTCTATTTTTGGAGTTACACTAGTAGCAACTTTAGGAGGTTTACTCTTTGGGTATGATACAGCTGTGATTTCGGGTGCGGAAAAATCTTTACAAGCGTTTCTAATTAAACCGCTTAATTTAAGCGCATTCGTTCATGGAGCCACAGTTTCGAGCGCTTTAATCGGATGTATCATTGGCGGAGCTTTATCAGGGCTGTTCTCTTCACGCTTGGGCCGTAAAAAATCTTTATTCTTAGCAGCTATATTATTTTTCCTGTCTGCTCTGGGCTCCGGCTTTCCTGAAATTTTCTTCTTTACCAAGGGTGAACCATCCATATCATTACTGATCACTTTCAATATTTATAGAATATTGGGAGGTATCGGCGTAGGATTGGCTTCTGCCATTTGCCCGATGTACATTGGCGAAATTGCACCTGCCGAAATACGCGGACGGTTGGTTTCATTCAACCAATTCGCTATCATCTTTGGAATGCTCGTGGTGTATTTTGTCAATTGGGGCATTGCACGCGGACAGTCCATTGAATGGATCAATACAACAGGATGGCGCTATATGTTTGCTTCAGAAGCCGTTCCGGCTGCACTTTTCGGCGTACTATTACTTTTTGTTCCTGAAACACCACGTTTTCTGGCTTTGAATTTACAACCCGATAAAGCCTTACATGTATTGGTTAAAATCAACGGGAAAGAACGTGCCGAAAAAATTATGGGCGAAATAAAAGAGTCTGTGCAAAAATCATCGGCCAAATTATTTTCCTACGGAAAAAAGGTTATTATTGTTGGGATATTTCTATCTGTTTTTCAACAATTTGTCGGAATCAATGTCGCTTTATATTATGCACCACGTATTTTTGAAAGTATGGGTGCTGCCAAAGATGCCTCTATGCTACAAACCGTTATTATGGGACTGGTCAATGTCACATTCACGGCTGTTGCTATCATGACCGTTGATAAATGGGGACGCAAACCTTTACTGATTGTTGGGTCCATAGGAATGACCATAGGGATGTTTGCTATCTCTGCATTGGCTTTCAATAAAGTAATCGGCATCAGCACATTGGTATTCATCATCATCTATACCGCTTCATTCATGATGTCGTGGGGGCCGATTTGTTGGGTATTGATTGCTGAAATTTTCCCAAACAAAATTCGTGGGCAAGGTGTAGCTATTGCTGTTGCAGTACAATGGTTTGCCAACTATCTGATTTCATCAACCTATCCGCCCATGATGGAATTTAGCGGAGGTTTGACCTATGCATTCTATGGTACAATGGCTGTGCTTTCTGCATTATTTGTCTGGAAAATGGTTCCCGAAACAAAAGGAAAATCATTAGAAGAAATGGAAAAAATGTGGAAAGAAACAAGATAACATGTATTAATTAATACTAAAAGCTCATTTAGAGAGGTTTATAAAAATTAATTAAATCATCTTCTTGTGTAAAAATAAATTGAGAAAAATTTGCATTTGTTAATTAAACTAATAATTTTGTAGAATGAAAAAAATAATTGTTTTATATATTGCTCTTTTGTGTTGCAGTGTGGCATTATATGCTAAAATCCCAATCAAAGCATTGATAGTCACTGGGCAAAATAACCATAACTGGCAATTGAGCTGTGTAACTATGCAAAAATATTTGGACGAAAGTGGGTTGTTCACAACCGACATTGCAAAATCTCCTGAACAAGGAAAAGACATGTCTTCGTTCCGTCCTGATTTTTCAGCTTATCAAGTTGTGATATTGGACTATAACGGCGATTCATGGCCTGATGCGACCAAACAAGCTTTTGTCGAATACGTCCGTAAAGGCGGAGGTGTAGTTGTATATCATGCTGCCGATAATGCTTTCCGCAATTGGAAAGAATATAATGAAATCATTGGATTGGGCGGATGGGAAGGCCGTAATGAAACCGATGGACCTTATGTCTATTGGAAAGACGGCAAAATAATCCGCGACACAAGCGCTGGATTGGGCGGTAGCCATGGAAAACAACATGCTTATGAGCTAGTTGTTCGTGATAAAAAACATCCCATTATGAAAGGCCTACCTGATAAATGGACACATCCTCAAGATGAATTATACGATCGGCTGAGAGGGCCTGCTCAAAATATGACGGTTTTGGCTACGGCCTATTCAGACAAGGAAACAGGTGGAAGCGGACGTGAAGAACCTGCGCTTTTTACTATTACATACGGCAAAGGCCGTATATTTCATACGATACTTGGCCATGCTGGGAGTCCAGGTTTTGAAAGCACTGACTTTATTGTCACATTATTACGTGGAACAGAATGGGCTGCCACTGGCAAGGTATCCCAAAAAGTCCCAGCAACATTTTTAGGAAAGTAAACAATAATAAACCAAATTATTTAATTTTTAAAACATTAAAATCATGAAAAATCTTTCTTTTGCAGTGGGCGCGGCTTATACGGCATTGCTCGCATTCATCATTGTTTGTATCGACCAAACGATCAAAAAGTACATGCCGATTGGTGCTGAAAGTGGGTTTACCTACATTGCATTCGTAGCGTGGGCTGTCTACTTCTTCTCAGGATGTACCTTAAATGGTGGTATCAGAGCAGCTATAGGTTATGTAGTAGGTGTTTCGTTTTCTATAGTGATTATGCTTTTAGCCGGCCTATTTGCATCGACTGGTTTTTTTGCTGTTCCTCTCGGAGTATTCGTTGTAGTGTTCCTCGTGCTTTTTTTGGAAAAGGTACCCTGGATCGATTTAATTCCGGCAATGTTTGTTGCATCAGGATGTTTCTTTGGTATTATGACTTATGTGCCCGGAGCAGATTTTGGTACAGCTGCCTGTGTTGAAATTGTTTACGGATTTATTGGCTTGTTGTTTGGATGGATCACCATTACAGGCAAAGGCTATTTAGCTAAAATGTTTGAAAAATAATAACATATGGACAAGTTTTAATGCTTGTTAAATAATTGTAAATCATAAAATTAAAAGGATATGAAAAGAAAACTCAGAATGGGAATGGTTGGCGGAGGTAGTGACGCTTTTATAGGCGCTATACATCGTATGGCCGCCTTCATGGATAATCACATCGAGTTGGTATGTGGCTGTTTCAGCGTCGATCCTGCAATCTCGTTGTCATCCGGCCGGTCTTATTACTTGCCTGATAACCGCATTTATGCAACCTACCAGGAAATGTTTGAAAAAGAAACAAAATTACCTGCTGATGAACGCATGGACTTTGTTAGCATCGTAACGCCTAATTTCTGGCATTTTGAACCTGCTATGATGGCGTTGGAACGTGGATTTCATGTTGCAATAGATAAACCGATAACCTTTAACCTTGAGCAAGCTCAACAATTGAAGGCTAAAGTAGATGAGACAGGATTAGTTCTTGCACTTACACACGTTTATTCAGGCTATCCTGCTGTAAAAGAAGCAAAAATGCGTATTGCACGTGGTGATTTCGGCAAAATCCGCAAAGTATACGTCGAATATCCTCAAGGATGGTTGGCTAGCCGCATTGAATTGGAAGGCGGCAACAATGCCGGTTGGCGTACTGATCCAAAACGTTCAGGTAAAGCCGGTTGTATGGGTGACATCGGAACCCACGCTTGGCATTTAGCCGAATACATTACCGGATTAAAAGTTACAGAATTGTGTGCGGAAATTAAGGCATTTGTTCCGGGAAGACCTATAGATGACGATGGTGCTGCTCTTTTGCGTTACGAAAACGGCGCTACTGGAGTGTTGATGGCCTCACAAATCACTGCAGGAGAAGAAAACGCGTTGGCAATACGTGTTTATGGAGAAAAAGGTGGTATTGAATGGAAACAACAAGAGCCCAACACCTTAATTGTAAAGTGGGGTTCCAAACCAGCAGAAGTTGTACGTGTAGGCAATGGTTATATGGGTAACGAAGCCAAATATAATTCACGGACTCCCGGCGGACATCCTGAAGGATACGTTGAAGCTTTTGCCAATATTTATCGCAATTTTGCTTTTACTGTACAAGCCAAAATGGCTGGAGAACAACCCAAACCTGAATGGCTTGATTTCCCAAATGCAACCGATGGATTGCGCGGCTTACAGTTTATCGAAACCATTGTAACAGCCGGATATGACGATAGCCGCAAATGGGTAAAATGGATTGAATAACCACAAGAAGTTTAAAAATCAAAGTTGGCTGACGCGCTTTGCCTCAGCCAACTAATGAACAAAAAATTATAAATCATAAATTGAAAATTATTATGGCACGACCAGTAACATTATTTACAGGACAATGGGCAGACCTTGATTTTGAAGTTGTTTGCCAGAAAGCCAAAGCAATGGGCTATGACGGCCTAGAATTAGCATGTTGGGGAAACCACTTTGAAGTGGATAAAGCAGATGATGCTTATTGTAAATCCCGCCGCGACACGATGGCTAAGTACGGTTTGCAGCTATTCTCCGTTTCCAACCATTTATTGGGACAATGTGTGTGTGATAATATTGATGAACGTCATCAATCCATTGCACCTCCTCATGTATGGGGTGATGGCAATCCTGAAGGTGTTCGCCAACGCGCTGCACAAGAGATGATTAAAAATGCACAGGCAGCTAATCGTCTGGGAGTAAAAGTAGTAAACGGTTTCACAGGAAGCTCTATATGGCATCTCAATTATTCATTCCCTGCTGTTCCCGATTCAATGATTGACCGAGGATATGAAGATTTTGCTCGCCGTTGGAAACCCATTCTGGATGAATTCCATAAATTGGGTATGCGTTTTGGCCTTGAAGTACACCCGACTGAAATAGCTTTCGACATTGCTTCGGCTGAACGGGCACTACAAGCATTAGATTATCATCCGGCTTTTGGCTTTAACTATGATCCCAGTCATTTTGGTTATCAAGGTGTTGATTATGTAGAATTTATCTATAAATTTTCCGATCGTATTTTCCATGTACACATGAAAGACGTAGGTTGGAGCTCGAAACCAATGGAAGCCGGTGTATTTGGCGGACATTTACCATTTGGCGACCGCCGCCGCTATTGGGATTTCCGTAGTGTAGGGCGTGGAAATATCGATTTCGAAGAAATTATCCGCGCTTTGAACCGTATCAATTACAACGGCCCTCTTTCTATCGAGTGGGAAGACAGTGGTATGGATCGTGAACATGGCGCTGCCGAATCATGCGCATATGTGAAGGATATTGATTTCCAACCTTCAAATATTGCATTCGACTCTGCGTTTGAAAAGAAAAATCAATAAGGTATCATAGTTGATTAATGCAAAACGACCTTGCCACTAAGTGGCAAGGTCGTTTGTTTTTTAGTCATTTCACACTGCTTTTAAGGTTTACCGAGAAATGATATTTTAAGTAATTGCCAGTATCTCTTTTTATCAATTAATATCAGTCAAAATAAATAGAGCCTATCAGGAATATACTTGACCCAAAAAAAGTAGCACCTGGCAGGCTCTAACAACAACTCAATTAACGTTGAACATCTTCGTATCCAGGATTTTGCCTTAAAGCGGGATCAGCTTGCAACATAAATCGACTGATTGGATATATGTCCGTATGATTATCGGCCTCAGGCTTTTTATCCCACCATTCTCCTTGAGAGAACTTGTTCCAACGAACCAAATCGGTGGTTCTGCGGGCTTCACCTAAAAATTCACGGCCCCATTCATCTAATAATTCCGCTTCGGTAAGAACTGCAGCTCCTTCGGGTGCATATAAATATGCTGCATGATCAACCACCGGATAATAACGCTTACGCACGGAATTAAGTAATGTACCTGCGCCATTAACGTCGCCTGTCCTAAATTTACATTCAGCCAATGAATAGATTATTTCAGGCAAGCGAATTTCGGCATAATCAGCTTGAAAATGAGGGCCATCATCCGGATACATAGGATATTTGACTGCGTACCATCCGGAGTTTTGGTCGGCATGGGCAAAATCAGATATATCATATCCTGTACCTTTATTTCTGGGACTTATTTCGGTGGGAGGAGTATTTTCAAACCACCCTGCTTGATCACGAATGTAAAGCAATGTTGACTTGTTGTCCCATTTAATTGTATCGCCCTTGGCTGTAATTAAATAACCAAACAAAAACAAACCTTCCCTGGTTTTATTAGATGTATTTTTGTAAAGTTTTAAACGGACATCACTGGGGTATCTTTGGAATTTGACTACAGGTTTACCCAATTCAAAGGTATATTCATTGCCATCCAAATCACGGCCAGGTTGTAACCCAAACCTGGGGTTAGAATTACCTTGTTTAGAGAAACCAAAGTAAGGAGGGCTTAAAAACGGCAAACTCCACCAAAACATATTGTTGCTGTATTGTCCGTTTGTCTGTCCGTATTCGGTATTAAACCCATAAATGATTTCATTACTTAAATGATTATCATAATCGAACGGCCTATCCCATCTTGCGTCTACTTCATAGAACCCGTAATCACCATTAATGATTTTTTCAGCATAAGCGGCACATTCCGTATACTTCTTTACGCCAATCCATTTTTCGGCATTCAGGTATAACCGTACCAACATTGATGCAGCCCCTGCTTTATTCCACCGTTCTTGGTTTGTTCCATTACCACTTGCACCACTTTTAGCCGGTAGAATATCGATCAATTCTATTAATTCTTTTTCAAGCCATTCGAACATAACTTGAGGCGCAACCTGTCCTACAGAATTTTTACTTTGATCGCCATTAACGCTTGTCAATACTAATGGGATATTACGAAAAACTGCAAATGCCCTCAAATATAACCAACAACGAAGTGTACGTAAGTCAGCATTTATATATGTCATTTCAGCTTCGGTAATCCCCATTGAGATATAATCAACTTTTTCAAATTGATCCAATGCATTATTAATCTTTCCTACAGGTCTAAATAACCAGTTCCACAAGTCTGTAACATTGGTGTCATCAATAGTCCATGTATGATAATGCAACCTATAATAGGTTTGATTATCAAGCCAGTGTGCTTGTCGATGATATGTTGCATAAAAATCAGCCGCATCTTCCTGGTAATTATACCAATACAGTGGTAAAGTACCAAACGATTGGCTAAAAGGCTGTTGATATACAGCAATAACATCTGCCTTTGTCGCAAAGAAATTACTTTCCATAAGCACAGAATACACATCTTCATCCAAATCAGTGCATCCAAAAGGCATTATTATTAAGTTAATTAATACCACAAATATCCATTTTCTTGTTTTCATATTTGTTTAAAATTTAAAAGTTAAACTGTACACCTAATAATAATTGAATAGAACTTGGGTAAAAGTTTTTACTCCCCTCTGTTACCCCACTAGTATTGACCGAAGTCGATATTCCTGGGTATAGCCCATTGACCGGATAAGCATCCGGGTCGCGTCCTTTAAATTTCGTAAATGTATACAGGTTTTTACCGCTACAATATACCCTTAATGATTCCGCCCAAACAGACGAAAACTTAAACGTGTAACCGATGGATGCCACATCAATTTTTAAATAACTTCCTTTTTCAATGAAATAATCTGTTATCACATTGGAACCGGTCGTTATATGAGCGTTATCAGTGTAGGCTTCAAGCAAACAATTGGCATTGTCGGCTGCTGCCGCCTGCAACGCTAAATAGAAATGTTGTACATTGTACAGGTCATGGCCAAAATTTCCGCGTAAAAATACAGATGCGTCCCAATTTTTATAGCGGAATGTATGTGTCATCGATAAGGAGAATTTAGGCAATCCATTTCCGGTAAAATCTTTGTCATCCGTTGTTGCTTGAGCCACAGGAATGGCGTCTCCGTTACGGTTATACACCAACCAGTTTCCGGTAGCGTCTACTCCGGCATAACGCCATGTGAAAAATGAACCGACCCGTTGGCCTTCCTGAAGCCGTTGAATATAACCAGGTGTTCCGGGGCCGGGCATTGATACGACATCTAAGAAATTTTTCGCTGTAAACTCATTGCTCGAAAAGCTCTTAAATTTATTATCGTTTGTTGCCATCACCAACGTAGCTGAATACCCAAAATCCTTTCGGTCGACCACTCGTCCTGTCAATTCTATTTCAACGCCTTGATTGGTCATGCTACCAACATTGGCATAGATTGTTGTATATGGATATTTCGGAGCGGGAGCATCCACGCTTCCTAATAAATCGGACTGATTCCTATTGTAATAATTCACACTACCACTCAACCGGTAATTAAAAAATGCAAAATCGACCCCAAGATTCCAGTTGGTTGCAGTTTCCCACTTCAAATCCAGATTTGGATTTCTTTCTGGGTTCCACCCTACCATCCAGCCCCCTTGATAGTAAGTTCTTCCAGATGTGGTATAGGTTGGTAATGATTGATAGCTGGGAAAATCCTGATTACCGGTAACTCCAACGTCAGCCCGTACCTTCAAATCACTTAGCCATGTTAATCCCTTCATAAAGGATTCGTCGCTTATCCTCCAACCAACAGATGCAGCAGGGAAATACCCCCATTTAGTATTTGGTCCGAATTTTGAAGATCCCTCATAACGTAAAGAGGCCGTAAACAAATATTTTTGTTTATAATCATATGTAACACGCCCAAAGAATGATATCAATCTTGAATCATCTTTACTAGTAGCAAACCCTGTCCGGCCTGCCACTGCTGACATATATGCTCCCGATCCTAATGAATTGTATAAAAGATTATCATTTTGAAAATCACGATTTTCAGCTTCAATGTGTGACTCTTGGCTATATTGATATGAATATCCGCCTAATAATTTCAAATGATGTTTTTCGGTATCATAGGCATAATTAATTAACCATTCATAACTTTGATTGAGCCTTTTCCTGTATTCACGGGTGGCCATACCTCTATATCCATCTCGTATAGAAACCAAACTTGACATCGGGCGAAAGAAATATTCAAATCCATCACTAATATCTCCCCCAGCAATAAGACTGGTATTTAATGTATGATTTTTCAAAGATTTTGCCAAAACAGGGAGTAAATTTAATTGAAAGCTACCGCTCCAGTTCAATCTTTTATCTTCCGATCCATCTAATTCTCTTGTGACTGTTTCAACGGGATTGGTATCTGACCATCCGGCTGGCTGCTGATAAGTCTGACCTGTCGGATCTGTTGGGTCAAACACACTATAAGTTGGATTAACAGTTATTGCTTGATTGAAAGCGCCCCAATTCGCATTATCACGATATATAATACGTGGGGAAACATTCATATTTACTTGATACAATCCGTTTTTAGATTTATGAACCCCGCTAAACCGGGCGCCATAATCTTTTCTTCGAGATCTTATATCCATTCCCTTAGTATCCGCATAATCTACCGAAATACGATAATTGTTATTCATGTTCCCTGATGACAATGCTAAGGAGTGGCGTTGCGTCATACCTGTTTGCATGATTTCATCAATCCAATTTGTATCATATCCCATATCTGTTCCTTTGCCGGTTGGAACCCTATATTGTTTGAATTCATCTGCAGTCATTACATTTAATTCATTCTTCATAAAGTTCCAGGCGACATATCCGTTATATGTTGCCTTAATAGAGCCATCAAGAGAGCCTCCCTTTTTGGTTGTAACCATGATAACACCATTACTCCCGCGTGTTCCGTAAATTGCAGAAGCTGCTCCATCCTTCAATATATCAATAGATTCAATATCATCAGGATTTAGATTCTCCATATTGCTACCACCGGGCACTCCGTCTACCACAATAAGCGGACCCAATCCAGCATTTCTTGATGAGACACCACGTACTTGAATACTTGTAGATGAGTTAGGATCTCCTGCCCCCAAATTGCTGACAGATACCCCTGCCACTTTACCTTGCATTTGCATGGCTGCATCCACAGCTCCTACTTGTAAAAAGTCTTTGCTCGAAACGTGAGAAACGGCACTGGTTAAATCACGTTTTTTGGCAGTTCCATACCCAATTACGACCACTTCTTCGATTTCTTGGGTATCTTCGTCCAGAATAATGTCAATTACCCTTTGGTTTCCCACCACGTATTCGTTAGTGATAAAACCGATAAAGGAAAACGCAAGTTCGGCACTCTGGTTAGGGACAGTTATACTGTATTTACCATTGGAATCGGTTATAACACCTGTCGTAGTCCCTTTAACAAAAACATTGACACCGGGCATCGGGTCACCTCTTTTATCTGTAATTGTTCCGGTTACAACAATCCCTTGTGTAATTTCTTTTGCCGGTTCAGTATCCATGGAAGAAGGCAATAAAATAATTTGCCTGTCCACTATTTTTACCGAAACATCATCATCGAGCACTTTAGCCAATACTTCTTGAACGCTTTTATTATTGGCCTCAATGTTTACTTTTTTCTCAACATCAACCAGTTTTCCATTATAGAGAAAATAAAACTCTGATTGGTTTTCTATTTGCATCAACACATCTTTAACTTTCGCATTATTCATATTTAAAGTTAACCGGGTAGATTGCGAATAGGAAGGTCCTGCTATTATTTGTAGTGAGAAGATAAGGCTTAACAACATAGCTATTTTCATAATCCTATATGCTTTTTTAAGCCTGTCCGAAAACAAGGCTTGGATTTTTGATTTAAATCTCATAAATTTGAACGTTTTTTAATTAAATAATTTGGCTTATTGAATGTATCTTACAAGCCGATTAAAAACACTTGGGAGGGCGACTGCCATCGCCCTCTTTTTACATATCTATCTACGTTTTGAATAAATGATTACTTTTCTTTTCCCATAGGCATTTAATTGATTAAAATTTAAACTTTCTATTTTATAATCTATTGGCGATGAGATTTTTAATAATCTTAAAGCATCTTCCAATATAATATTGTCAAAGGTTGCCGTATAAATATAATTCCAAATCTCCCTGCCTCGAATATCAAAATCGACATTATATCTACGAGACAATTCATTCAATACATTACGAAACGGCTCATCGCGGAACACCAATTTATTTTCTCGCCAAGCCGAAAAATAGTTGAATGGAATATCTGCAACATTATCTGATAATGTTTTATTATCAATACTCATATATTGACCTGCAAGAAGCACGGTTTTATTTGAATTAATCATAACCTCTACCTTTCCTGTTTCTACAGCTATTATAGCATGACTGTCTTCAAGGTAATGTTTAAAATTAAATGTAGTGCCTAAGACTTTGGTTACCAAAGCCCCACTTTTAATTCTAAATGGTCGTTGCTCATCTGGAACGACATCAAAGTAGGCTTCTCCTACAAGCTCTACCGTACGATTATCATCCGAAAATGTTGATGGGTATTTGATGGTTGATGCCGAGTTTATCCATACTCCGGTTCCGTCTGGCAGGGTAATCTGTGAAGATACGCCACCTGGTACCTTAAGAAGAATTTGTTGCGGTTGTAATTGAGCAAAAGTATCATTTCCTATTGGTCGTTTTAACAATAATTGCATCAAAACCATACCAATAACAAACGCGACAGAAGCTGCTATTGAAGCTGCACGGATTAATGTTGGCAATGAATATCTAAAACGGATGCGACGTTGAATACCATTCCATACTCGACGTTTATTCGAACGTACATATGACCTATCAGTGTGAGCAAGAAACCATGTTTCTTCTGTCTTTCGAAATTCTTGTTCGTTTTCGAATGATTTTTGTCTCCAATGATATAGTTTTTCAGATTCGGACGGAGCACACTCCCCTTTTAAATACCTTATAATTAGAATATCAATCTCTCTCACTCTTTTGTAATAACTTTATTATATAGACACCGCCGAATGAAAATACCCCTAAAGGATTCAATAAATTTTTAAGGTATCTTTGGTGATTTAACAGTAAACCACTCGATTTGAGAAAGATTAAAATAAATGTTAGTTATTTTTCTAAAAATACTCAAAAAAAGTATTTTTTTTACTTTGGGGTAATAATTTGATAGATATTCTCGAATTTTTCTTAATGAGATCACCATCTGGTTTTCGACAGTTTTAATAGAAATCCCCAAACGTTCTGCTATTTGTTTGTATGTTAGTTGATCTTTTTTACTTAAGGTAAAAATAAGCTTACATTTATCCGGAAGTTGTTCTATAGCCGTGTCAATACGTTGCGTAAACTCATCAATATCAAAGCAATCTTCTCCTTTTTCCTTTTCACATTCATTTGCCGCCCAATCTTCAATAAGCGTATGATGGCGTTTTTCGTTACGCATATAGTTATACACTCGATTGCGTGCAGATGTATATAAATAAGTTTTTAAAGATTCTATTTGTAAAGAATCACGTTCTTCCCAAAGTTTCACAAATACGTCCTGTACTACCTCTTCTATTATAGAACGATTAACTGTATAATAGGATAAATAGCAACACATGGGTTCGAAATATTCATCGAATAACCTCCTGAATGTTATTTGATTAATACTATTCATTGTGCGTCATATAAAGTCGTTATTAATCACTTAATACAACAATCATTGATACCGAGCCTTTCATTCTATTTGTTTGTCACCGTTTCGCAAATAAAGTAAAAAAAATAATACACCGTTAAACGATTTCACAGCAAATGCTAAAAAATCGCAAAAACGTTTTCTCAGAATCATGGTATACTTATGCAATCTTCTGATTTTCCATATAATCAATCATAAAATTACACACCTTCCCAAACATTTTTTACAATAACTGTTCTACTATTGTAAAGAGAGAAAAATCATTGAATCAAGAAATACAATAATTATTTTTGAATATAACTTTTACGAAACAGAAAACCGAAAGAATAGCATGTGAAATTTTCATACCGAATATTTTTAAGTTTGAGAAACTTGAAAATATTGAATCATTTCTAACTCGGATTTATAATATTTTTCGTTTGCCACATCTTATGTTGAACATTTTATTTTTGAAATCTAATTTTTCAATTGAGTATAATCAGAAATTCGATAAATTTGTCTGGTTAAGTTTTGGATAAACTACCAAAGCAAAAAACAATGGAAAATGGTTATTGCCGACGCTCATAACAGTATATTCCAAATTGCTGCAGATTTTGTGAACCAGACTTCGTGCCATGTTTTCCTTACAGGGAAAGCCGGTACGGGCAAAACAACGTTCCTCAAGCATATTTGCCAAACTACGCATAAAAATTGCGTCGTGGCAGCGCCAACTGGAGTCGCAGCTATCAATGCCGGTGGAGTGACTTTACACTCTTTATTTCAATTGTCTTTTGACCCTTTTATACCCGGACCAGAACGGCAAAAAAAAGAATGGTTTCGTATTTCGTCCAGCAAACTCAGTATGTTGAGGCGATTGGATTTGCTTATCATTGACGAAGTAAGTATGTTGCGTGCCGATGTGCTCGATGCGATTGATGCCACATTGAAATGGGTACGACGCAACCGGAAACCTTTCGGAGGTATCCAAATGTTGTATATTGGCGATTTATTTCAATTGCCGCCCGTAATCAAAGAAAACGAATGGAGCATCCTACGCGAATATTATCAATCCCCATTTTTTTTTCATGCAAAATCGCTGCAACAAGTTCAGCCTATATATCTGGAGCTAAAAAAAGTGTACCGGCAACGTGAACAACTTTTTATCGATTTGTTAAACAGGGTACGCAATAACGAAATGACCAAAGAAGATCTGAGCTTACTGAACAATCGGCACAAAACAGATTTTACACCATTGGAAAACGAAAACTATATTACACTCACCACCCACAATGCCAAAGCTGATCTCATCAATAGTCGAGAATTGGAGAAACTACCAGGTAAGATATATAATTTTCAAGGAGTTGTGGATGGAGATTTTCCTGATTATACTTTACCTACTGATCTCTCCCTTCAGCTCAAAAAGGGAACACAAGTCATGTTTATCAAAAATGATCTGAATGAACCAAGACGATATTTTAACGGAAAAATCGGCATTGTATCCGAGATGACGGATCATTCGATCCATATCAATTTGCCCGAATCTAACGAAACAGTCGCATTGATTAAAGAAACATGGCGGAATATCCGTTACCGTTTAAACGGAGATACCGGAGAAATAGAAGAGGAAGAATTGGGTACCTTTGTCCAATATCCGATCCGTTTGGCATGGGCGATTACGATTCACAAAAGTCAAGGATTAACGTTTGAAAACGCAATTATCGATGCCGGGGACGCTTTCGCTCCGGGGCAAGCATATGTAGCATTGAGCCGGTGTACTTCGTTGGAGGGTGTTATCTTGATGTCACCCATCACTCATAGAAGTATACAAACCGATGAGCAAGCAATCAACTTATCAAAATCTGAAAAAGAAGAATCTGAATTGCATTCAATGCTTCAAGATGGTAAACGTTTATTTTGGGTAGAAAGATTATTGCAATATTTCGATTTCGAAAATTTGCTGGAAGTCCCACGGCAATTTGGTAAACTATTGGATAAGAAAGATTCGAACGAATACGACAACGCTCGGATATTATTAAAAAAGATGTATGCCCAGGCGTTTGCCATGAAAGACGTTGCTGAAAAATTCAAAATACAACTGAATACCTTGATTAAACAACAGCAAATCTCTGGAGATGTAAACCCAATTGCCCAAAGATGCCAGCAAGCTGTCCAATATTTTTATCAATCGATCATCAATCAAATGCTCGTTCCTTTGCAGGATTACATTAACGGGATGAAACTTAAAAGAGCAAAAACTTACCAGAAACAGGTTTGTGGTTTGGAACAAGAAATCAAATTATTTTTGGAAAATCTGAAAAAGGTAAGGTATAATGATATTCCTTTTATGGATGGGTTTAAACTACCCGCCATTCCTGAACGGCATTCATTGTACGATGTATCATTTGATGAGAAAAGGGAAAGTTTCAAAAAGCAGAGCAATACAAAAAAGACTACAAACAAAAATATAACACAAAAATCTCTAAAAGTACCGACAAACGGTCATCCGGATAAAAGATCAACACAAGAACTGCAATCGGCCGACGAAACAGCAAAAATGGCTCATTGGGCAAAACAAATTCGTCTGGGAAAAGTTTCAGTATATGATGTTCTTCCGAAACAAACCATTAACGAATTATTGCCTTGGATGCAAGCTGCTGTCCAAGAAGATAATTTCAGATTAGCTTCCATCATGAAAAAAACCGGAGGAAAATATTCTTTTTTCGATATCCGGTTGGTAATGAACCATTGTCTATACGAATCAGAACAAAAGACATAAAACATAAAGCCGATGATCCATATTGACGAATTATATGCTTTATATACCAAGCATCCAAGCATAATCACCGATTCAAGGAAAGCGAATAGCAATAGCATTTTCTTTGCCCTGAAAGGCGATAATTTTGACGGCAACCAATTTGCCCAACAAGCCCTTGAATCGGGATGTGATTATGCGGTAGTTGATAATCCGAACGTTGTTTCAGGAGACCGCTATTTGTTGACAAACGACGTTTTATCTACATTGCAACAATTAGCAAAAAAACACCGGAAAACAGTTAATATTCCAGTAATCGCCATTACCGGTAGCAATGGAAAAACAACAACAAAAGAGCTAATTAAAAGCGTGCTTTCAACCAGATATGTTGTGCACGCAACATCCGGCAATTTAAACAACCACATTGGCGTACCGCTTACTTTGTTGAGTATGCCGACATCGACAGAAATTGCTATCATCGAAATGGGAGCAAGCCATCCTGGAGAAATTGAGGAATTGTGCCAAATCGCTCTACCATCACATGGATTGATCACTAATATAGGGAAAGCTCATATAGAAGGATTTGGTAGTTTAGATGGAGTGATGCGTGCAAAAAAGGAATTGTATGACTTTTTGGACGAACACAAGGGAACTATTTTTTACAAGGAAAATAATCAAATGCTACAAGGGATGCTGTCAGGCAATAAGGCCCGATTAATTGGTTTTGGGAAAGCAAGCTGTAGAGGAACGGTTATTCCCTCATCATCTTATCTATTGGTAGACATACATATTGATGGCCAGAGTTTTTTGGTACAAACCCATTTAGCCGGCACATATAATCTGGAAAATCTGTTGGCAGCTGCTTGCGTCGGCACATATTTTAAAATTGCTCCTAGTTGGATTGCCGCAGCCCTATCAAAGTATGAACCGCAGAACAATCGTTCTCAAATTCTCGAAACGAAAAATAATCAATTATTGCTGGACTTATATAATGCTAATCCTTCGAGTATGAATGAATCCTTGCAAAATTTATTCGCTCTGAACCATCCATCCAAAATGGTCATTTTAGGTGATATGTTTGAATTAGGTGATTCGTCATCACAAGAGCACAGAGCTGTTATCAATGCTCTTTCCAAGCATCCCGAAGTGAATGCTATACTCGTAGGCGAACAATTTTATAAGGAAAAACCTGAAAATAGCCGAATCATTTTCTTTCCCACAGTAGCCAAACTAAAAAAATGGCTATCACAAAATCCTTTGTCCGGATATTTTATACTAATCAAAGGATCAAGAAAAATGCAATTGGAACAAATTCCAGACTGTTTGTAAATAAAATAAAGCGAAACGAAGTACGAATCTCGCTAACTTGAAACTTAAAATGTTAAATTTTAAGGATAATCAGGAAATAACGAATTAAGTATTGGCCTCAGTTTTGCTTTCTCTAATTCATTTTTACGGTATACATATACTACACCATATTCCTTAGCATTTTCACGAAGCACATCATCGGACATGCTGGTAAAATGGGCTTCCACCTCGTTCCACACATCTACAATGATTTGATCTACCTCTCGCCGTAAACCTGACACATCATTCAACATACGAATATTGCTTTTCTGGTCAATTTTCTTCGAATGATACGCTTCGAGAAACTGTTCGTAGCGCACCTTTACAACAGCTATGGTCGGATTGGAAATAGGCGTCATTCCTTTTTTTAATCGTTCGGTTTCGCCTGCAATAATTTGTTCTCCCCACTTAATCAGATCAGCCTCGGTATTCATGTCCGGCACTGTATTCACATCCGGATCTATTCCATAAAAAGACCGCACGCTGGACTGCAATTCACCGCGCATAATGGCCATATTCATCACCTGGATAAAGTGAGATATATACAATTTGGCCTTTTTATAACAAGTTGGATAATCTTTATTTTTTGTTACAGCGGATGCATATGTATTTTTATATAGTTTCACCGTCGACTCAAAAGACGGTAAAATAGACTGCACTCTATTAAAGGTAGCTTGAGAAAAGGCCAACTTAAAGGGAGGAAGTTCTTTACCCTTCTGGAACGCCTGCTTTAGAGCTTTCAGCCTTGCAACATCAGTATTGGGAAGTCGTCTGTATGGCATAAGCGAGCAAAATATTCAAGTATTTTTTGCGAATGTAAATATTTTATCAACATTATCCAACTTCTTCGTATATTATTTTAAAAATTTATGATTAAAAGTTAAAAGTTTCAAATTCAATGTGATTTTATTGATATAAAAGTGTCATTTTTAGCACCCATATCCAAATCCTAAAAAATACTTAAAAACCCATTTTCATAAGGAAATCATATCTTTGCCATGAATATTCTTATAGCACAAGACCCAATGTCCAAAAATATTACTTGCTTCATTCCATACGGAACCAAAAAGGATATGGAATTTACAGTGAATGAATTTGCTGGAAATGTTCATATCGAGGATATATACATCCTAAACTCAAAAAAAGAAAACCTCCCATCACATTGCAAACAATTTGAAAATGGAAGTTTACAACAAACAAAAACGTTACAGTCCGTTGCTAAACAAATCCAATCGGAGTATATCCTATTCTACTTGAAACAACAA
>JAVBPN010000046.1:0-5953 GCA_031549585.1 Bacteroidales bacterium | reverse complement strand
GTCAAAATATGATGTTTTTCGTTTGATCTTAGAAGCCAGTCCAACGGTCAAAGTTTACACAAAAGAAGGTTTTTCACCATTGCATGTGGCTGTGATGAATGAACATGTGGCTTGGATGCAAAAAGAGGAAGAAGGGTATCTCCGAATCAGCGATTTGCTCAAGGCGGGACTTGATCCGAACGAACCGGACAACATGGGGCGTACTCCGCTACATTGGGCAGCCTGGCAAGGAGCAACCAATTCTTTATCAGTTACCGATGACATGGTATTGGCACTTCTTCAAGCAGATGCCGATGTACTTCGCAAAGATATCAATGGACGAACCCCATTGCATTATGCCTCAGAAATGGGCTACATTTCCATTGTAGCTACATTGCTCTATCATGGTGCCGATCCCTATCAAAAAGACAATGATGGCCACACATCCTTGGATTTAGCCAAAAATCGGCAACTTTCGGACGTGGAAGAACTTTTATTGGGACATATACCTGCTCCCAATATTTCTCTGGATGAACTGGAAAAGGTAGGGACTGATTATTTAGGCGCAGAATTAATCAGAGCGGTAAGAGCCGGCCAAGTGAATGAAGTGGAATATTTATTAGAAAAAGGCGCTGATGTATGGTATCGCGACAGCGATGGTTTTAGGGCTTATGATAGAGCGAGGGACAACAACAATAAGACACTGATGGATTTATTGAAAAAATATGAATAAATTAGACTTTATATAATGCGAATCAAAGGTTGAAAAGCTTTTAATATTGGGCTAAAGCCCTATAGATGCTTTCCCTTTCATCCGTCAGCTTTAGCTGACGGAAATGATTAAGATGGTATCACTATTCATTGCCGTTGACTAAAGTCAACGGATAGAGAATAGCCAAAATCAGGGCTTTAGCCCAAGTCCAATTCTTGATTTGCACAGATAACCAATAATATAATACAAATCGTGCACCGTATACCTTGTACCGTGCCCAAAAATTGATCATATGATGAAAAAATTATTCCTCCTCCTATTTATCGGTTATTCGCTTTTCGCCAAAGCCGAACCAATCAAATTACACCCTGAGAATCCGCATTATTTCATGTACAAAGGCAAGCCGTTGCTCATTGTTACTTCGGCCGAGCATTATGGATCTATACTGAATCTGGCATTCGATTATATCAAATACCTCAATACCATGCAAAAAGATGGTATGAACTACACCCGTATTTTTACAGGTAGCATGTATTGGGAAATCGAAGGGGATTTTGGCATTACCCACAATACCTTAGCGCCCAAAGCAGGTACAGCGCTTGCACCATGGAAAAGGTCTTCGGTTAGTGAAAATACCAATGGCGGAAACAAATTTGATATGGATCAATGGGATGAAGCCTATTTTAAACGTCTCAAATCGTTTGTAGAAGAAGCCCAGAAAAGGGATATTATTGTGGAAGTAACCTTATTTACCTCTATATACAACGATAAAACATGGGGTAATTGTCCGGTACATCCCCAAAACAACATCAATCAAATAGCTATTACCGAGTACAAAAAAGTACATACACTCGACAATGGAAATCTATTGTCGTACCAAGAAAAATTCGTCCAAAAAATGGTAGAAGAATTGAATGGGTTCGATAATGTGATCTATGAGATACAAAACGAACCTTGGTCTGATCAAGCTGCTGCAAGGCATAAACCTAATGTATGGGAAAAATCAGCCTTGGACAATTGGTCATCGCGTATCGAATTGGCTTCTGATGCTTCATTGGAATGGCAGGCCCATATGGTTGACCTGATTGTAAAAACCGAAAAATCTTTAAAAAACAAGCACCTCATTGCACAAAATTATTGTAACATTCTGTATTCCATACCCAATGTACATCCTGATGTTTCAATTCTCAATTTTCATTATGCCTGGCCTGAGGCAATCACCTACAATTATGGATGGAACAATGTAATCGGATTTGACGAATCGGGATTCGCTGGTAGCGAAGATGATACATATCGCCAACAAGCATGGGTATTCGTAATTGCCGGCGGAGGCTTATTTAATAACTTAGATTACTCATTTGCAGTTGGATATGAAGATGGTACATTGGTACAAAAAGCACCAGGTGGAGGAAGTCCTACTTTAAGGAAACAATTATTGATTTTACGTAAATTTTTCGAACAATTTGACTTCATAAAATTTGCACCAGATCATGATCTAATTGTTTTAGCACCAGATGCATATGCTTATGCTATCTCCAATAAAAAAACAGAATTCGCCATTTATATGATTGGAAATGCCAATTCATTGATTCTCAAATTACCCAAAGGCGAATACAACGCAAAGTGGATCAATCCTTCTGATGGATCAGTAATCAGCACTCAAACGATTAAAGCCGGCAAACAGTTTACTCCATTAAATATACCTGAATTTCAAACAGATATAGCACTTTCTTTAGTAAAAAGGTAAATCACAACTAAAAACAAAAAACCAACAACAATAAATATGAAAATCAATTCTTTTCTCATCGGCATTTTGATTCTTACCGGTATGCTGAGTGCCTGTAAACAAGAATCCGCTCCCACTTTCAAAACAATCTGTAATCCGGTTAATTTTGGTTACTGTTTTCAAAACAACGAACCTTCCCGGCGAGAAGCAGCCGATCCGTCTATGGTATTATTCAAAGGTGAATACTACCTTTTTGCCTCAAAAGTCGGCGGATACATGCATTCGACTGATTTAATCACATGGGATCGAATCGCCACCAATGATCTGCTTATAGAAGAATACGCGCCTACTGCTGTTGTGATCGACAATGAAGTTTATTTCATTGCATCCGCAAGAGCCAGCCGGAAAATATACAAAACCGCTGATCCCAAGTCCGGCAAATGGGAATTGGTGAATGGCGAATTTCCATTTACAGTAACCGATCCGATGATTTTTCAAGATGATGATGGACGAGTCTATTATTATTGGGGTTGTTCGGATAAAGATCCGATCATGGTGGTGGAACTTGACCGGAACAATCGGTTGAACCCAATCGGCGAACCGGTGGCATGCTTATATGAAAACAGAGCGAAGTATGGCTGGGAAGTAGTTGGCGATTATAACGAAATAGACGAGACAGCTCCATGGATTGAAGGAGCTTGGATGAATAAATACAACGGAAAATATTACTTACAATATGCCGGACCCGGAACCGAATATAAAAGTTATGCTGATGCTGTTTACGTTTCCGATAAACCGCTTGGCCCTTTTACGTTGGCAAAAGTAAATCCCTTTGCATACAAACCGGAAGGATTTACCAACGGAGCAGGACACGGAAGTACGTTTGCTGATAAATATGGAAATTATTGGCATATAGGCACTTCTTCCGTTTCAGTTAAACATAAATTTGAACGGCGGTTATCTCTTTTTCCGGTCTACTTTGACCAAGACGGAGAGATTATGGCATATACCGGATTTGGCGATTATCCGATCTTTGTTCCCGACAAAAAAGTCGCCGATGTCAAAACCTTATTTACCGGATGGATGCTGCTCTCCTACAACAAGAAAGTGGAAGTTTCATCGTCTTTGGATGGTTATCCGGCAACCAATGCTGTAAATGAAGACATCCGAACCTATTGGAGTGCCCAAACAGGGAATAAAGGAGAATTTATATCGGTCGATTTGGGAGAACCAAGTACCATACATGCCATACAAACCAATTTCGCAGAACAAAACACCAACTTATTCGGTTGTAAAAATGATGTTTATTATCAATATCTATTAGAATGCTCTAATGATGGGAAAACATGGAAAACTCTGGTAGACAAATCCAACAATACGACAGATGCTCCACATGATTACATCCAATTGGAAAAACCGGTAAAAACCCGTTATATCCGGTTAACAAATATAAAAGTCCCCGATGGTACCTTTGCCGTGTCTGGCTTACGTGTCTTCGGGAAATGCGATAAAAGTCCGGCTCGAGCTGTTTCTTCATTTGAAATTAAGCGGGATGCCGATCGTAGGATGGTGACTCTATCATGGAACAAAGATCCGCAAACGGTGGGATACAATATCCGTTTTGGCTGCCAACGTGATAAGCTGTACCAGAATTACATGGTATATGGGGAAAATGAATTGGTTATTAGAAGCCTGAATGCCGATACTCCCTATTATTTTGCCATCGATGCATTCAATGAAAGCGGAATAACCGAAGGAACCGTAATCAAGGAAGTATGAGAGTCTAATTTTTTAGTATATGTTGTTTAGACATTTTATTTTCTAATAAGATTGCTTCACCCTTTGGGTTCGCAATGACGTTTAGCTCAATAAACGCGTCATTGCGAACTTGACTGCCGAAGGTAGGAAAGTGAAGTAATCCATATACTGAAATAAATCATTTTAGATTTCATTGATCATTAATAATCAATCTCATGCAGCAGAAAAAATCCCTCATCATATTGTTATTGGCATTCACATCTGTATGTTTTGCCCAACAAACAAAACACGATTTGTATTGGATTAGGGAAAGCGGCGGCGAGCGAAACGAATATGTCTTTTTCAGGAAAGAGTTTCAAATCAACGACCGCCAAGCCCAAGGAACCTTGAATGTATATGTTGATTCCCGGTATGCCCTATATGTCAATGGCGCTTACATTGGGTTTGGCCCTGCACGCAGTCATCATGCGCATCCATATTATGACACATACGATTTAGCTCCTTTCTTAAAAACAGGAAAAAACGTTATTGCCGTCAAAGCCCTGTCAAACGGAATCCTCACTTTTATCTTGCGCGAATATGTTGGTGGTATCGCCTTGTGGGGTGCAATCAAGGATGGTAACACCACTATTGATTTGGATTTAGGAAAAGATTGGTTGTGCCGGAAATCGGAAGGATATGACCAAACATCGCCTCGATTTAATTTTGCAACGGGAGCCATTGAAGATTGGGATGTTCGAAAAGATAAAAATTGGAATCTCGAAAACCAACAACTGTCTAATTGGAAAAAGCCGGTCAAAATTAAGAACCAACAAAATTTTGGAGCATTCAGCCCACGAACAATCCCGCCTCTAACGCAAGATGAGGTTTCTTTGACACGTGTATTGGGAGCATTCCGTATCAGCGACAAAGAAGATATCTATTCTTTCCGTATCCCTCTCCCTGATGAAACGATGGTTGAATATCAGCAAAGACGATATGATGCTGTGGTATACACATACATATATTCACCTGAGGATCGGGAGGTTAAAGGCGGAACATGGTGGGGAGAGTATTACCTGAATAACGAAGAAGTGCCTATGGACACATATCAGCCTCATCCTACTTTCCGTGAAAATCGGGTATTCAAACTGAAAAAAGGATGGAACAAACTGGTGGGACAATGCAAGAGCATCTGGGGTGCATTGGATTTCTATTTGGCTCTGCCTCGAGGAATGGGATTGGAAGTATCGGCTACCCAAAAAGCCGGTTCGGAAGAATTATTCTATACTATAGGCCCTTTTACTGATAAAAAAGCTGCTATGCTCGAGAACATACCTAATTTCCCGGTCGGATTTCCCGATAAGAAAATGAGCAGTTATCAAGTGACGCAAAAAAGGTCACAATCCATGAATAGTCCGGCTCGTGATATCGTTTGGCAAACGCCGGATTTTGATGCTCCCCTACTCTATAGTGAATCATTAAATGAAGCATTGCAAATTCCTGTTTCTCAAAGTGGTGTTACATATTTCTTTGATATGGGCGAAATGCAATTAGGGCGAATTTATTTGGAAGGTAGTTTCCCCGAAGGGACAATCCTTGATATTGGTTTTTCCGAGTTTATAGATTCACTCGGAATACCATGGGTTTACAAAAACTATCATATAGGGCCGGGCATGCGTTTTGTCACATGCGGCGGAACAGAACGTTACGAATCGTTTAATCCTTATGGCGCAAGGTATCTTCGTATCAATGTATATGGCAACAATGCTCCGGCAGCCATCACCAAAGTTGGTATG
>JAVBPN010000062.1:0-3348 GCA_031549585.1 Bacteroidales bacterium | reverse complement strand
GACTCATTATGTGGAAAATGAAACAGGAACGTTGTATTCAACAGTTGATTACCAGACCGGAAGACCGAAGGAAGAACCAAGAGGTTCGATGCTGGGATGGAGTATTATGTTTATTTATCAGTTTGATAGCGAGTTTGCTATTGACCTGTATCAAAACTATAAAAAACATTTCAGTCAAAATTATTTTGTTTTCAGGCTTTTCAAGGAACGATATAACAACAACAAAACAAGTATTGGTGATATTGATTCGGGTCCGATATTCAGGGGTTATAGCATTCCTGCCAATGAGTTTGCTTTATCTAATGCAGTATTAGCTGGAGATTACAGAACAGCTAAGAAAATGGAGCGGTTGATTAGCTTCGGTACAAAGACAATTACCAAAAATGATGAATTGAAGTATAAAGTCCGTTTTGTAGATATGAACATCAGCCCGATGGCCGAGGCTATTGTCCTGTATTCTTTAACAATGATGAAATGGACTGAATAAATATCTATTCGATTGTATTACAATCTTTCAAAGGGAATAATGTTTTTTCATCTGAAGTTCATTTACCTTTCTGTTTGGCATATGTAATACTTGAGATTTCCATATCAAAAGCCAAAGTTATATCTTTTTATATGCTCATTATCAATAATAAAAACAGTTATTCTCTTACATTCATTCCTATACCAATCGTAGTCAACTAAAATCAATGATTTATCGAAAATTTGTCGACTGAAAGCTACACTTTGTGAAGTGAGCTGGCATGTTATAGTGTCCCGAACTGCTTTTACTTTGCCATCTGCCAACTGAGCTATATACAGACAACCATCTTCGCTTTTCAATAGATGAAGTAATTGATTTTTATGTATAAAAGAAGCAAAACAAAGTGTTTTATCATGCGTATACCATTGTGAATTATCGAGTAAGTAAGTTGTGTTGTTATCGTAATGTCTGCAAATACTATCAAATTGTTTCTGGAGTCTTACTAATACATCATAAGGCTGTTCACTTCCATAGAATTTATCTATTTCGTCATTAATGCATTGAAGCTTTATCCATACACTATCAGGAAATGTTTGTAGGCTACCTCGCCTCTGTAGATCATAATCTATATATTCGTTGATTACACTATCATTGACTATAGGCAGTAAATCAGGATTCTTTATCCGAGCGACTTTTGTTCTCATCCAATCCGCATACCCATAACCTGCAATGACATAACTATCAGAATCCTTTAAAACAGATATTAAAGGAGGAAACGGATGCCCATATAATTGCCCATTTGTTTTATTCCGAAATATAACACCTGATCCAAACTCTCCTTGGTGGTATGCATAAATGCAATATTTTACATCTTCAAAAATATGATGACATTCCTTTGCTAATTTTGTTTTATCAAATTCGATATGAGATGTGTCTTGAAATGATGTGCTTTTCCACTTCTTATCCCAGCGTAGCCAGGTTTTGTCCAATTCAGAATAGACATATAACGAATCATTTTTCACACGATGTTGTGATATACCTGTCTTATTGAGTGCATTTTGCAAATCAACATCAAACTCATTGGTTAAATAATTGATTACAGTAAACTTTGTTCCCTGAGTTCCTTGATGAATGAGAATTAAATAATCTTCGTACAATGTAAAATTTGTAACAGAAATACAAGAATCAAAGTCCCAAGTGCCGCCCTCAAATTGAAGTTCTCTTTGACAAGAACTTAGTAATACCAGCAACACAATGACGAATAAAAACTGGTTGTTCATTTTATTGAAATAATAATCTTGTCCTCTTGCTCAAAAAGTCCACCAATTCACCTATTTTATGCTCTTTCTCAATTTCCAAAATCGATACTTGATAACGTTTGTTG
Organism: Bacteroidales bacterium; assembly: GCA_031549585.1. GTDB lineage: Bacteria > Bacteroidota > Bacteroidia > Bacteroidales > UBA4181 > JAIRLS01. The sequence continues at coordinate 1,498 of JAVBPN010000062.1, read as the reverse complement.
TAAGTATCGATAATCAACACTTTACTTTTCTGCAATGATGTGTATATCAGGAAAAGGCTTCCAAGAGCCAGTATCCACGGAATCATTTGAAACATGAAATATCCTCTATTACTTGTTCTAAATACGAAATCAAAAACTTTGATATTTGAGACTCCCCAAATTAAAGAACCTGCAAGAACTAAAATTCCGATGGCTAATACCCAACCCCAACGATTGATCATAAAACTTTTTGTAATGGTTATTTGCTTTATGCCTGCATAGTCGATGTGAGTTTCAACCACATGATTTTTAATCAGGTTGATACCATGCTCATCGATTGTTAAATAAGATGTTTTGAACATCACGACCCCTTCAATAATTCGACTTGACAATTGAGTAGGTTCTTTTTTACCAGAAAATACTTTCTGGACAATAATCGATAAAACTCATTCATGGTCGTAAATATGATTAAACGGTTCATCATTTTGGATATTTTTTCTTTTTTAGAAATATACAAACTTAAGGGATAATCCGTTTATAAAGTTTCATTTTTGATATTTTTGCAAAAAATTATGTAATGAGACTGGATGATTTATCAGGTGACGAACTGAAAGAATTGGTAAGGATTTATGCCCGTAATATTTATGCGCTCGACGGGACTTGGTTTCAATCTATCGAACAGGCCAGCGGCATGGATGAGGCTATGCTGCATGATCGTAATGCGTGGCGTCGGTTTACGCAAACAGAGGCACGGCGGATCAAAAACTTTTTAAACTTGCCCGAACAAGCGGGATTGGATGGATTGGAAAAGGCATTGTCGTTGCGTTTTTCAGCTTTAGCGAATTCGGGAGTAGAGTTTGTCCGGGGAAATGATACACTGGTGTATAAAATTGTGAATTGCAGGGTACAAACAGCCCGTAAGGAGAAGGCAATGTCTTATCATCCTTGTAAGTCGGTGGGTATTATCGAACATAAGTATTTTGCACGTATCATTGACGAACGTATCGAATGTGAAACGGTGAGTTGTTTCCCCGATGTAACAGATGAATCTTGTGCATGTTCGTGGCACTTTTGGCTGAAAGCAGAGTAGTTGAAAACAGGTTGATTGCTGAGATCATCATTTTATCATACCACTACTTTCCCTTTGTTTCCATATCGTCAGTAATTAAGAAAGACCTACACAAAAAAGTGTAAGTCTTTTATTTTCAGTGACCCCGGAGAGGCTCTCCTAAAGGCTATAACCGTAAGTATGATAGCATTTTATGTTTTCGATTTTTTGTCCGTAACGAATCTGTAACGAAAAAAATCTACTGATAAACCGTTAATCTGTCGGCTCTTCCGACTCGAATAACATCTTAAATGCAAAGGTATATACTTTGTGTTATTTTTCAAAATTAAAATATAACTTATTCTCCTGATTTCGTTGTTTTCTCATGCCCCATTTGTCAATTGTCTCAAATAATGTCTTACGCTATCTTTATTACGGCCTAGTAATGCAGTTAACAATGTCAGGTTGGAG
>JAVBPN010000054.1:0-19249 GCA_031549585.1 Bacteroidales bacterium | reverse complement strand
TATGAATACACATATTAATATATATAAATATACGAAAGATTATACGGTTGTTCAAGAAACAATCGATTAGTCGTGGTTTCTGATTCCTGAATAGGATCAATTTCGTAATAAGTAGATATGGTTAATTAAAAAAGTATCGTTTTTATTTTTTTTTAAAAATAAAAACATACCTTTGCCCTTAACAAAATTTTATGAAAATGCTTTTTTTAAAACCATTGGGTTTTGTAAAATCGTACAATAAAGCAGCTTAGTGTGGATGTGACAGATAATTTTATCTGTTGTGTTTGTATTTTTTGTGGTGAATATAAGATTTTATTAAATAGATTTTTTTAACTTAAAATCGTAGATGCCTATGGGGGAAAGATGAATGTAATTACAAAAGTCATGAAATAAACTTTTATTGACAAAACCCGGAATAGATTTAAATCTGTTTCGAATGAAAAAAACGCTTTTAATGACCGAATTTTATCCGAAATAATACGATCGGGTAAATTTCATTAAAAATAAATAATCAAAAAACATTAAATGTATGAAAAAAAAGTTCAAAATGGGCTCTGTGCCATATAAGTTGTGGCATGTTATGAGACTATCTTTAGTGTTCTTATTGGTCGCTCAAATCAATATTTTTGCGGCCGAAACAGTAGATATTAAACAAACCGTTCAAATTACTGGTACAGTTACCGATGAAGACGGGCTTCCAATGCCGGGTGCGAATGTAACAGTTAAAGGAACAACCACTGGTGTGGTAACAGATGTTAATGGAAAATATAGCATTAATGTACCGAACCGGAATGCTACAGTACAATTTTCTTTTGTAGGGTATTTGACGGAAGAAGTGGTAGTGGGCAATCAATCAACCATTAATATGCAGTTGAGATCAGATGCGATAGCCATAGATGACGTTGTGGTGATTGGTTATGGTACTATGAGAAAGAGCGACGTAACAGGTTCTCTTGCTTCTGTTTCTTCCGAAGATATTATTAAACGCAACCCGACAACGCTTGCAGAAGGTTTGCAAGGTATGGCTCCGGGTGTACAGGTTTTAAGAAGTTCTGGTGCTCCTGATGGCGGCGTTCAAGTGCGTATTCGTGGTACAGCAACGATCAACAACTCTCCTGATCCTATTTGGGTAGTAGATGGTGTAATTGTTGGTACAAGTGCATCTTGGTTGAACCCCAATGATGTGGAGTCTATCGAAATCTTAAAAGATGCCTCAGCAACAGCTATTTATGGTTCACGTGGTGCTAATGGTGTAGTTATGGTGACTACCAAAAAAGGACAAAAAGGACGCGCTAGGCTTAATGTCAGTGCTAATTGGGGTATACAAACTATCTCTGGTAAAATTGATATGGCTAATGCCAATCAATTTGCTACATGGGCCAATGAAGGAGCTACAAATCAGGGAACTGTACCCAATCCACTTTGGGCTAATCCAGGTGCATTGCAATCGATTGATTGGCAGGATGAAATGTCTCGTGTTGCTTGGAGACAACAATATAATGTATCGGCCTCTGGCGGTGCTGATAATGTTCAGGCAATGTTGTCGGTTGGTTATATGAAAAACGACGGGGTTATCATTGAGTCCAGTTCACAGCGTATCAATGCTCGTGCCAATGTTAATATGCAAGTGAAAAACTTTATTAACGTGGGTGTTGGAGTTACTTATATGCACTCAGACGCCTATGGACAGCAGGGGCGCCAAGGTAACTTGTATGACATTGCCCGTATTATACCAACCATGGATACTTTTGCCATTGGAACAAATGTCATTGAAAATGTTCCTGTTCAATACCCTGATGGTACATGGGGACATTTTCCTCGTGATGGGTCAAACAGTTATACACCCAGAAGCCAGGATAATCCTGTAGCAGTTGCGTATAATAGGGACGCATTGAATTTTTCTAATCGTGTGTTGACTAATGCCAATGTGGACATTACCATATTGAAAGGCCTTGTTTTTCACAGTGTTATGAGCATAAATTATATGGCTACGGGAGATCATAGTTATACACCAAGGCAATATCGTACATATACAGCCACAACTAAAGACAATTTCTCACTCAATCAACGGACACAGTTGGAGTATCGGATGGAAGATTATATCACATACGACCGTATTTGGGGCAAACATCACCCAACTTTCATGGTAGGATGGTCTGTATCTAAGCAAACTGGTGAACGCGTTGGAGCACAGGCAGGACAATTTCCATCTGCCAATATCCGTGATTTAGGACTCAGCCAGGATGCTACAACCAGGCAGCTCAATACTAGCCGATTGGATAAGGAAGACAGAACCCAATCATTCTTTGGTCGTTTGACTTATTCATACGATAGCCGTTATTCATTGACTGCTACTATCCGTCGTGATGGTTCTTCAAATTTTGGTCCGGATAACAAATATGGAACATTTCCATCCTTTGCTGGAGCATGGAGGGTTACTCAAGAAAGTTTCATGCAAAGTCAAAATATTTTCAGTGACTTGAAAGTTCGTGTAGGTTGGGGACAAGTGGGTAATGCTGGTAATTCTACTAATTTATATGCACCGCAATTGAGTTCCAACCGTGTAATGTATTATTTTCAAGATGCTACTGCCGGTACACGTGTTGATGGTCCGGGATATGCACAGTTGCGTGTAATTGATACTGGATTGAAATGGGAAACCAATGAAACCACGAATATTGGTGTTGATATGGCATTCTTAAAAAATTCGTTATCTATTAGTGTTGACTGGTATCAAAGGGATGCCAAAGATTTGTTGTTGAACAGAGCGCTTCGTCCTTCTTCAGGTTATCCAAGCATTTATACCAATGCAGGACACATTCGCAACAGAGGTTTTGAATTCTTGGTGGCTTATAGGAAACAATTTGGCGATTGGTCGTTGAATGCGAGCTTCAATGGTACTACAGTTAAAAATGAAGCTATAGATATAGGTGACGATATTTATTACAGTGACGGTGTATCATCAGGAGCATGGTGGTCAGATTATTCCATTACACGCAATGGTTATCCGGTTGGTTCATTTTTTGGATACAGAACCAATGGTTTATGGCAAAACCAAGCAGATGTTGATGCACAGGATGCAGCGGCAAAAGCATTAGGTTATTCGCAATACTTTAGGACAAATACCAAAGCTGGTGACCGGAAATACGAAGATTTGAATGGTGATGGACAAATTACAGCTCTGGACCGTGAAATTATAGGAGATGGTTATCCTGCTTTTACCTATGGCTTGAATTTAACATTGGGATGGAAGAATTGGGATTTCAATATGTATCTCTCCGGAGTTGCCGGACAAGATATCCTTTCTTATTCCTACCGTATGTTAACATCAATATATAATCCCGATGGTAGTGGTATGAACAATGTTTTGGCTGAATATGGGGATAAAGCGTGGAGAGCTGCAAGCCCCAATAATGAATATCCTCGATTCACCACTTCTGACCCTGCCCGTAATGGACAAGTGTCCAATGCATACGTGGTGAAAGGTGATTTCTTGAAAGTTCAGAATTTGCAAATAGGTTATACCTTTGGAAAAGAGTTGCTTACTCCGATCAAAATGGAAACGGCCAGAGTATATGTGGGGATAGATAATGTATTTACTTTCACTTCATATAAATATGGTGATCCTGAAATTGGTAATAGCGATCCTCGTCAAACCGGTTTTGATAATGGTCGTTATCCTTTCCCAAGAATTTTCACATTTGGGGTAACTGTTGGATTCTAACTGTTTAATGTGTAAAAAAATATCATTATGAAAAAAGTTTTTTTGTATTTAACCTTTATAGCAGGAATGGTTTTTGTTTCTTCATGCAGCAAAGACTACCTTGAAGTAGACCAGTATGATATTATTGATCCTAGTGGAGCAATGTATAACCTGAATGGAGTTGAAATGTCGTTGAATGGTATTTATGACTTGATGTATCCGTTAAAAGGGAACAATGGTATTGCAGGTCCGACTGATGTTCAACAAAATTGGAATTTTAAGCCGATGATGGCATTTGGTAATTATCCTGCGCTTGATTGCCAAGCCGACGGATGGGATAATGAATTTGTGAAGCATTCATGGTTGCCTGATAAAGACATGTTTAAAGATGGTTGGCAACAATGCTATCAAGCAGTTGACCGTGCCAATATATTTTTGGATAACTTAGCACAAGTTGATGCTAGTATATTTAAAACTAGTAGTCAAAAGGATATGATTGAAGCTGAAGCACGTGGTTTGCGTTCTTTCTTTTATATTTATTTGGCTCAAAATTTTGGACGGATTCCGATGTTGGAAGCAGGTGAAACATATATGAACACCCCTAATAAACCTCGTGCAGAATCTGCGTCTGTCACTTGGAAATTTGTGGTCGATGACTTAAAGTTTGCTGTGGCTACGTTTGAGAAACAAACAGAACCTTGGAAACCACGTAATAACCAAAATGGCCGTATTACTTTGGGAATGGCTAAGGCATATTTGGCTCAGGCATATTTGTATCTGGCTAAAGATGCATCAAGTGCTGCTGAAGCAAATACTTATTATGATTTAGCTAGAGCTCATTATCTGGATATTATTGAGAGCGGGCAATATCAGTTAGAAAGTAATTATTCTGATATCCATAAATTAGGTCAAGCATGGGGACAAGAAAGTCTTTGGGAAGTTTCATTTTATGATTTTGGCAATACGGCTAGTTCGTTAACCAATACTACAGATGCCGCTCTGTGGTGGACTTTCATGACAGCTTCTACCCAAAACGGAAATGGTGGATGGGGTGCTATGTATATCTCGTACGAGTTCTGTTATTCATTTGAACCGGGTGATTTACGGTTGGCAAAAGAAGTAGTACAACGCGGGCAGACTAATCCGTATATTTTGGCGGAATATCCTGCGGATGCCAAACCTATTACAGGTAATGAATTTGTTACAGCTTGGAGTATGCCCAATAATGCTTTGGCAAAGTATTGGAGACAACCAGTAAAATCAGGTAATCCATATTATTATAATCCGATTTCTGCAGTATGGATGCGTTTGGCCGGAGTATATTTAAGTTATGCAGAATGTTTGTTTAGGCTTGGTCAGGGAGAAGCTGCGGACAAGTTGGGACGTACCGGTTGGGATTATATTCAAATGGTTCGTGACCGTGCTTGGGGTGATCTTAATGGAGAAGGAGGACCTGCTCCAGATGCTAAAGCTTTCTATACAACCGATGCGCATTATTTAGGTTATCAAGCTGCCCCTTATAGTAAGCCTGCTTGGTTGGTTGCTATTACTGTAGAACGTCGTCATGAGTTTTTGGCTGAATATTCTTTCTGGTATGATTTAACGCGTACCGATATGGCTCAAGCTCATTTAGATATGGAATATCCGGTAGGTGGGAGAACCACGGCTCCAGCAAGTCCGACAAACAGAGCATTTCAGTATGAAAGTTATCACGCTATTTATCCTATTCCTTATTCAGAGATTGTTTCTAATAAAGATATTGGTCCTGAAAATCAGAACCCTGGTTATTAATACCGTTAGTGTAGGATAAATTCATTTTACCCGTTACTTTAAAAACTTTTAATTGCATAGGTTTTTAAGGTAACGGGTATTATTTTCTTGTGTGATGTAGATTTGTACAATTGAAGAGAAATAGGTACCTTTGACTCAGTTGATATTATTTCTTAACTAATCACTTGTGATATATATTAGTCAAAATAATTTATCAGAAAATTAATTCATTACTCATCGTTTTTTGTATGATCAAGCGAGCGATGTTTTTTTGTTTTGTGTTTGTGCTTTTATTTGGTGGATTTGCTGTTTTTGCAGGGTCGGTAAATCAGCATGGACAATTGAAGGTTGATGGCATTCGTTTGATAGATCAACGGGGTGATCGGGTGGTTTTGCGTGGAGTTAGTTTTGGGTGGCACAATTGGTGGCCTCGGTTTTATAACGCAGATGCGGTTAAATGGCTTGTGACGGATTGGGGATGTACAGTCGTCCGGGCTGCCATGGGGGTGGAGCCAACAGATGCATATTTGTCAAATCCAGAAAGTTCCGAAAAACTTATTTACGATGTTGTAGATGCGGCTATTGCCGATGACATTTATGTTATTATAGATTGGCATAGCCACAACATTCGTTTGGAAGAAGCAAAAGCATTTTTTCAGAAAATTGCCGGTAAGTATGGTAAATATCCCCATATCATTTACGAAATTTTTAACGAACCTGAACAACAGAGTTGGGAAGAAGTAAAAGCATATTCTGAAGAAGTGATAAAAACAATCAGAGCAGTTGATCCGGATAATATTATTTTGGTCGGTTCGCCTCATTGGGATCAGGATATAGATGTTGCGGCAGCTAATCCTATTACAGGTTATAAAAATATAATGTATTCATTACATTTTTATGCTGCAACGCATAAACAAAATTTAAGAGATAAAGCCGATGCGGCGTTAAATAAAGGACTTCCATTGTTTGTTTCGGAATGTGCCGGTATGGAATCAAGTGGCAACGGACCAGTTGATGATGCTCAATGGAAACAATGGGTAGAATGGATGGAAAAGCATCATATTAGTTGGGTTTCATGGTCTATTTCCGATAAGAATGAAACCTGTTCCATGATTCAAGCTTCAGCGCCATCTAATGGCGGGTGGAACCAATCGCAACTTAAGGAGTGGGGAATTACTACTCGAAAATATATTAAAGAGTATAATCAGCAATAATCAATATAATTATCTAAAAATCATAATCTATGACCTTATTCTCAATTCACAAAAAGATTTTTGCATGTATGGTCGTTGTGACCATGAGCATGTCATTGTTTGCTCAGGATTTTAAGCTAAACAGCCAGGAATACTTTGAGCGTGGTGGAATAAATGTAATGGCTTTCCAAGACATTTATCCTGAAGGCCACCAAGGTGGAGTAGCTGTAATACAGCATGGTATGAGATTGGCGACAAATGGCGATATTCGTTTGGATCGTACGCCTGGCCAATGGCAACCACTTCCTAAACAACAAAAAAGAGTAGTTGATGCGGCAGCAGGAACTATTAAAGTTACTTTATCTTATCCTGATTCAAGTCGGAATAAGAAAGGGTTTAACCCGATGGTTTATCCCGATTACTATTTTAAATATGACGTAACAGTTCGTTCACAAGGACAATCGATTGTTGTTACCGTTGATTTGGAAAAACCCATTCCTGCCAATATGGTTGGCAAGGTTGGTTTCAATATGGAATTATTCCCTGATATTTTGTTTGGTAAGACATGGATACTAGATAACCAATCTGGGATGTTCCCACCGCAAGCCAATGGCCCGGTAGCTCCGGAAAAATTGTCCGTAGCTAAGCAAGCTGACAAAACATTGTGGGTAGAAGACGATGTATTACCACGTGCGTTGGCCAAAGGAAAAAAATTGGCTATAGCCCCGGAAAACGAGTTGTTGCATCTTGATATTGAATCTAAAGGTGGTGACTTAGCATTATATGATGGCCGTATTAATCATAATAATGGTTGGTTTGTCGTACGTACTGAAGTTGCTGCTGGCGCTACCAAAAATGCTATTCAATGGGTGATTACGCCTAAGATGAAACCAGGATGGATTCAACAGCCAACTATACAAGTTTCGCAAGTAGGATACCATCCGAAACAAGTCAAAAAAGTCTATATTGAATTAGATAAAAATGACACCAAAAGGCCTGATGTAGAAATTGTTAAAGTAAATGCTGATAATACTAAGACGGTTCTTACACGTAAAGCTTCAGGAGAAAGACAATTTTTACGTTATAATTATTTAACTGTTGATTTTAGCGAAATACGCGAAGAAGGTGTTTATGAAGTTAAATATGGAGATTTGGTTTCTCATCCGTTCCGTATTGCTAATAACATATATGCAACAGATGTTTGGCAACCAACGGTGGAATATTTCCTTCCCATACAAATGTGTCACATGCGTATCAACGAAAAATATCGTCTATGGCATGCGTTGTGTCATATGGATGATGCTCGTATGGCTCCAATCAACCATAATCATTTTGATGGATATGTACAAGGTCCTACTACGATGACCAAATTCAAACCGGGAGAAAAAGTTCCGGGAGTGAACATTGGCGGATGGCATGATGCTGGTGACTGGGATTTGCGTGTTGAATCACAATCTTATGAAGTATACATACTTGGTTTGGCTTATGAAGAATTTAAGCCCAATTACGATGCAACATATATTGATCAGAAAACTCGTATTGTCGAAATTCACCAACCTGATGGTAAATCAGATTTTCTGCAACAAATCGAACATGGAACATTGTCCATCGTAGCAGGATTTAATGCTTTGGGACGGCTTTATCGTGGTATTATCGAGCCTACTTTACTTCAATATGTATTGTTAGGTGATGGCGCTGGTATGTCTGATAACCTTTTCTACGATTCCAAATTGAAAGATGGTGAACGTACTGGTACATCTTCTTCAGTAGAGGATGATCGTTGGATCTTTACGGAAGACAATCCACGCCGCGAGTTATCATCAGCTACCCATTTGGCTATGGTTTCACGTGTGTTGAAAGGATTTAATGACACTTTGGCTATGCAAAGTTTGGTTGCAGCCGAAACTATTTTCAAAACATATCAGGGTAGGATACAAGAAAGAACAGTGGGTGGTGGTATCATACCATTGGCAGCTGAATTGTATCTCACAACCAATAAAGATGAATACAAACAATTTATTCTTAAAAACGAAGAAGTTGCTTTGAATAGTTTGGCTCAAAACGGTTGGATGTGGGTAAAAGCGCTTCCCAAAATCAACAACAAGAGTTTTACTGATAAAGTTCGTGCAAAGGTGCCGGACATGGCAAATACCATCAAAACCCAAGCAGCAATGACTCCTTATGGTGTTCCTTTCCGTCCGAACATTTGGGGTGAAGGGTGGAACATTCAATCCTTTGGTGTTCGTCAATATTTCTTGAACAAGAGCTTCCCGGATGTTTTTGACAGAGAAAGTGTTTATGATGCATTGAATTTTGTTTTAGGTTGTCATCCAGGCGTAAATACTAAATCATATGTATCGGGTGTTGGTTCTGAATCAATGACCGTTGCATACGGGTTCAATCGGGCTGATCGTTCATACATTCCTGGCGGCTCAGTATCGGGTACAGCTTTGATCCGTCCTGATTTTCCTGAATTGCTCGATTTCCCATATTTATGGCAACAAACTGAATATGTATTGGGTGGGGGAGCTACCAATTTTATGTTCTTGGCTTTAGCCGCAGATCATTTGCTAAAATAAATATTACGTAAGTAAATTTTATGGTCGAATTCTCCCAACGTTTTATCTATCTCTAAAGCGTTGGGAGAATTTGTTTATTATATAACTATTTATCGATTAATAAAATGAAAATTTTTAAAGGTATTTGTTTGTTTTTGTGTTTATTGGTCTGTGGAGGATTGAATGCGCAAAATAATTTCAAACCGGTCAATCCCAATGCAACACCGGAGGCAAAACAATTATTGGAATTTTTGTATTCCATACAAGGAAAATATACATTGACAGGCCAGCATAATTTTGCCAGCGATTTGGCTCGCTATGATGATATAGTATATCAAAAAACGGGGAAACGTCCGGTAGTTTGGGGTTCTGATTTTAGCTTTAATGCAGCAGCTCCTCTTGATAGTGCACGGAAATACCAACATTGTGGCCCGATGAATATGCTTGTTCCCTTTACAGGGGTTCAATTTAATAATAAAACAACTAAGGAATTGCGGCAGGGCATCATTGATGAAGCCATTAAAAAACATAAAGAAGGGCGGATCATTACTTTGATGTGGCATTGTTGTTTCCCTACTTTGGGCGATGATTGTGATGGATCGTCTATTTGGGCATTTTCCAACGGCCCAGATTCAAAGGCATGGATAGAATTAACCACTGACGGAACTTCTTTAAATAAAGCATGGAAAAAACAAATGGACGGAATTGTTCCTTACCTTAAGCAATTGCAAGATGCTAAAGTTCCGGTATTATGGCGTCCTTACCATGAAATGAATGGTATTTGGTTCTGGTGGTGTGACAAGCCCGGCGATATGGGGTTCAAAAGGCTTTGGATCATGGCTTACAATTATTTCACCAATCACCACAAACTGAACAATTTGTTGTGGGTATGGAATACCAATGCACCTCGTGATATTCCCGGCGATGAAGCTGGACCGTACAGATACTTCTATCCGGGCCGCGAATATGTGGATATTGCGGCTGCTGATGTATATCGCCATGATTATAAGCAATCACATCATGACGACTTACTTAAATTGCACGGGAATAAACTGATTGCGTTGGGTGAAATAGGTGATTTTCCTTCTCTTGAGCAGTATAGGGCACAGCCAAACTGGTCATGGTTTATGATATGGGGTTACTTGATCAATTCCCGGAATGGAGATGATGATGCGATTGCGATTTATAACCATTCACGTAGTGTTACGTTAGATAAAATTGACTTTTCTCAAAATACATATAAGTTAAAGCAACGATAAACGTTGCACGATAGTTAAAATCAATTAATAGCACGTATAATTTAGAAAAATGGACAGGAGAATTTTTTTAAAAACAACCGCTTTGGCGACAACAGCGGTTGTTGTAGGTGGTGTTAGTGCTTGTTCTTCAAAACAACAAGCGCAACAGACAGGAGATATAGGAACTAGGAATTGGAGAGGGTTCAACAATACGAATACTTTTCCACGTGATTGGGCGACAACTCCGCTCAACGAATGGAACTTTGAATTCATGGCAGAAAATGGATTCAATTTTATGCGTCTTCCATTAAATTATTGGAATTGGGTGGACGTTGAACGTGATGGACGTACCATCAAAAGAATTGATTGGTACAAATTGAATGATGATGCGCTTAAGTATCTGGATAAAATGGTTGCAGCAGGAAAGCAATATGGAATACATATTAATCTTTGTATGCACCGTATACCCGGATATTGTGTCAATGGTGCCGATTTAGAACCATACCAATTATATGATGAGAATCCAGAGAATTATAATAAAGCGCTTGATGCAGCAGCTTTTCACTGGAAAATGTTTGCTGAACGCTACAAAGGGATACCCAATGAAGAAATCAGCTTTGACTTGTTCAATGAGCCGCCTTTCTTTGGTACGGAGGAACGTTATAATTTAATTGCCCGTAGATTGGTAAAGGAGATCAGGGACGTAGACCCGAACCGGACAATTGTTGCCGATGGTTTACAAATTGGTCAAATGCCAATTGAGAGCCTTGTTGATTTGAACTTAATACAAAGTACTCGTGGATACCAGCCCAAAATGGTTTCTCACTACAAAGCTACATGGGTGCCTGAAAATGAATTTGAGTCGTTCAAAGAACCTACTTGGCCGATGACTGATGATGCCGGAAATCTATGGGATAAGGCAATGTTGAAGAAAAAAAGCATAGACCCGTGGAAAGTAGTTACCGACAAAGGTGTTAAAGTTCATGTAGGAGAATGGGGTGTTTTGAATACCGTTCCTCAGGATGTTACATTGAAATTTATGGAAGACTACTTGGCTTTATGGAAAGAAGCTGGTTGGGGATGGTCTATCTGGGGCATCAGCGGTGGATTTGGTGTTGTAGACGCTGAACGTCCCGGCATTGTGCTGGAAGACTATAAAGGGAAAAAGATCAATCGTCCGATGCTTGAACTTCTAAAGCGCTATTGATATGAAGAGGTTGGTTATATTTTCTTTATTGCTTCTATTACTAGTTCCGAGTTTTGGTCAATCTGCCCCAAAAGAAAAATTCAAACTTTTGCAATTGTCGGCAGCAGTTGAAGATAATCTGTATAACAACATCGTGCCATTTTGGATGAAATACAGTGTGGACACGATCAACGGTGGATTTTTTGGTGCGGTTGATGTGTATGGCAAGGCAAATCCACAATCATCAAAAGGATTGATATTGAATGCCCGTATTTTATGGACATTCTCAGCTTTATATTTGAAAGATAAAGATCCAGGATTTTTAATGATGGCGCAACGGGCATACAAATATTTGTCAGATCATTTCATTGATCGAGAATATGGTGGTGCTTTCTATACGGTAGATAAAGACGGTAAACCCTTATCTACCTTGAAATACACTTATGCCAATGCCTTTTTGATCTACGGATTGTCTGAATATTACCGTGCCACGGGCGATCAGGGTGCGTTGGAATTGGCAAAAACTATTTTTACCGAATTAGATAAACATGCCCATGATGCCCAATATCTTGGATATCATGAATTGTTTCAACGGGATTGGTCGGCCGTGCCTCCGGGTACAAGAAATGACATCGGAGATGCCGATAAATCCATGAATACAACCCTTCACGTAATGGAAGCTTTTGGCAATCTTTATCGTGTATGGAAATCGCCCTTACTTGAAAGCCGGTTAAAAGAATTGATTGTCGTAACGCTTGATAAGATTATTAATCCAAAAACGCACAGACAATATTATCTGTTTAATCGCGATTGGTCAAGTAAAGTCAATGTTGAATCATACGGACATGATATCGAAAGTTCGTGGTTAATGCTTGAGTGTGCCGAAATATTGGGTGATAAAGCCGTTCTTGAAAGAGTAAAAGTTGCTTCTTTAGCAATGGCTGAATCTACTGTCGAGGTGTTGAATCCGGACGGACGTCTTACTTACGATGCGGTAGATGGAATAACAACCAAAACCCAACAATGGTGGGTGCAGGCAGAGGCAGTAGTTGGATATGTAAATGCCTGGCAATTAACCGGTGATGAAAAATGGCTTGACCGTGCTATGTTGGTATGGCAATTTACTGACAAATATCTGGTAGATAGAGATTATGGCGAGTGGTTTTATGGCTTAGACCGGGATGGTTTAATCAATAAACGGACTGGCAAAGTTTCCGCATGGAGATGTCCTTATCACAACGGACGTATGTGTTTGGAAGTGATTCATCGTGCAAAAATGGATTAGAACTATCCAAAAGATACGAAATAAACGAATGAATAGTATCGTAGATTTCATTCGTTTATTTTCTTCGAAAATATTGATTTTGTTATCATTTCATAAAATCTATTTCGGCAAAATGTATATATTTGTCGATTCAACACATGTTTTATAATTATTAAAAAGAATATATGAAAAAAATATTTGTTTTTTCTTTGTTAATACTGGTAGCCTTGTCTTCTTGCAAGAAGCAAAATCCAAAATTGGTACAATTGGCGGCGGCAGTAGAAGATAATTTGTACCACAATATTGTTCCGTTTTGGGAAAATCATGCAGTAGACAATATCAACAGTGGATTCTTTGGTAAAGTAGATTCGGCCGGAATAGGAGATACCGCTTCTTCAAAAGGGGTGATATTAAATGCCCGTATTTTATGGACGTTTTCGTCACTTCATTTCAAAGATAAAGATGCCAAATCTTTGGAAATGGCTAAGCGTGCCTACGAATATCTTACTACTCATTTTATTGATCAGGAATATGGCGGCGCTTTTTATACTGTTGACAATCGTGGAAAAGTTATTGCCGACAACAAAAATACGTACGGCAATGCATTTGTGATTTATGGATTATCTGAATATTACCGTGCTACAGGTGATCCGGCAGCATTGGAATATGCAAAATCTGTATTTACCGCTCTAGATAATAATGCTCATGATGCAACATATGGCGGATATATGGAGTCATTTATGCGTGATTGGACTCCAGCTCCGACTAGAGGTAATATGGGGCAAGGAAAAACGATGAATACAAGCCTTCATGTGATGGAAGCGCTTGCCAACCTTTACCGTGTATGGAAGTCGCCTTTGCTTGAAAGCCGGTTAGAAGAAATGGTTACTATATTTTTAGACAAAATTGTTAATCCGGAAACACACTTGCAAAACTATTCTTTTGCTCAGGATTGGACGAATCGGTCAAATGTCAAATCCTATGGACATGATATAGAATGTTCTTGGTTATTGCTTGAATCTGCTGAAATATTGGGTAAAAAGGATTTGATTGAAAGGTCAAAAGTTATTTGCTTGGCTATGGCGGAAGCTGTTGCAAAAGATGCCATATATCCGGATGGCCGGATGATATATGACGTAAGAGGAGACGAAGAACCTTCTCCATTCCTGCAATGGTGGGCACAGGCAGAAGCTGTGGTTGGTTGTGTCAATGCATGGCAATTGACCAATGATGAAGCATGGCTCGATCGTGCTTTGTTAATTTGGAAATATACCGATGCAACTTTTGTGGATCACAAATATGGTGAATGGTATTATGATATTGACCGCAATGGCGTTCTCCGCACAGGTGCTGTGAAAGTTGATGCATGGAAATGTCCTTATCACAATGGACGTATGTGTATGGAGGTGATTCATCGGGCGAAATTATAAAAACAGGAATTGTAGAAGGAGGCCATCGGAAAACCAGATGGCCTCTTTTCGTTTTTTATCTCATTAATGCTAATTTGTCATTAGATAAAAATAATCCAACCAATATCCGACCTTGCATGTTATAAGTATATAAATGGCGAATAAAATTATAATAAGCCTAATCTTTTATTGTTAATTCGGAATATATCATGAAAGCCTATCATTATAAACAAAAAATAGAAACCGTCTTAAAAGAAGATGTCAACTCGTTTGAGACGATCAGACGTTATGAAAAAATACCTACCGAAGTATATGCAAACGCGGATGATGCGGTCGTAAAAATTGCTCGGGATATTGCAGATATGATTCAAGCAAAAGCCTTACAAGGTAAACCGTTTATCTTAGGAGTGGCCACAGGATCAACGCCAATAGCTCTTTATGAGGAATTGGTTCGGTTGCATCAGGAAGAAGGCGTCAGTTTTAAAAATGTGCATACGTTTAATATTGATGAATATTATCCGATTGCCTCAGATGCAGTGCAAAGCCATTATCATTACATGAAAGAATGCTTGTTCGATCATGTAGACATACCCAAAGAAAATATCAATTATTTGGATGGTTCTTTACCGTTAAAGCAAGTTGCAGAATTTTGTGCTGACTATGACCGGAAAATATCGAGCTATGGCGGACTTGACCTACAAATATTGGGTATTGGTCGCACCGGGCACATTGGCGGTAACGAACCCGGATCAATGGTGAATTCGAGAACTCGTCTGATCACTTTAGATACCATAACTCGTGTTGATGCTGCAGCCGATTTTTTTGGAGAGGAATTTGTCCCTCGTAGAGCCATTACTATGGGAATTGGTACTATTATGAACTCAAAAAAAATAATATTACTTGCTTGGGGTGAAGGGAAATCACAAATCATTTGCGATGCAGTGGAAGGACCTGTAACTGATCTTTTGCCGACCTCTTTCTTACAAGACCATCCCGATGCCAGCATTATTCTGGATCTTTCAGCGGCAAGCGAACTGACCCGGGTAAAGACACCGTGGCTGGTTGGTATTTGTAATTGGAATGACCGGTTGATCCGCAAGGCAGTTGTTTGGTTGTGTCAAAAAACCAACAAACCTATTCTAAAATTGACAGACCGGGATTACAATGATAATGGAATGAGCGATTTGATAGCAGAACATGGGCCGGCAAGCATGATCAACATTCAGGTATTTAATGATTTGCAGCATACAATATCGGGTTGGCCGGGTGGTAAACCCAATGCCGATGATAGCACCCGTCCGGAGCGTGCCTTGCCTTATCCTAAAAAAGTCATCATCTTCAGTCCACATCCCGATGATGATGTGATTTCTATGGGAGGGACATTCGCTCGTTTGGTGCAACAAAAGCACGATGTGCATGTGGCTTATCAAACATCGGGCAATATTGCAGTTTTTGATGATGATGTAGTCCGGTTCCTTGACTTTGGGAATCAATTCAGTCATATTTTTGACCTTGAAGGAGTTGATACCCATGAGTTATATCAAAAAATAGCTAAAAAGTTAGCCGATAAAAAACCCGGTGATCCGGATTTGCCGGAGGTAAGAAAATTGAAGGGAGCCATTCGACGTTGTGAAGCAAAATCGGCTTGCCGCTATTTAGGCATTCCCGATGACCATGTTCATTACTTAGATATGCCATTCTACGAAACAGGGACAGTTAAAAAAAGTGAATTAAGTGAAGCTGATATACAAATTATAGTTGATTTACTAAGTGAAATCAAGCCGCATCAAATATATGCTGCGGGCGATCTTTCCGATCCGCATGGCACGCATCGTGTTTGTATCAATGCTCTTTTAATGGCATTACATCGATTGAAAGGAGAATCGTGGATGAGAGATTGTCGTGTATGGTTATACCGTGGGGCATGGCAAGAATGGGATTTAGATCAGGTCGATATGGCTGTGCCGTTGAGTCCTGAAGAAGTGATGATCAAGCGGAAAGCCATATATAAGCATTCGTCTCAAAATAATGGCCCTGTATTTCCGGGTGCTGATCCTCGTGAATTTTGGCAACGCGCCGAAGATCGAAACCATGCGACAGCAGTTTTATATGACAAATTGGGTATGGCTGAATATCAGGCTATTGAGGTTTTTGTTCATCATGAGATTCGATAATCGGCTGAGCAATTTTTTATATTAATTTTTGTTGGTGCTTGATAGTTGCTTGAAATAGAAATGACTACGTCTTGATTTAATGTATTTGTTTCATTTTTTGTGGGCCAATGCTGACGAAGCCAAATATCAATAAATCGTAATAGTTTTTAGTATTTAATAACGTTATCGGCTTTTTGGGCGATTCGTCATTATTTTGTTATGTTCTATTTGGTGTAGTAATGTATCAGCAATTAATTTTGAAATATTGCGTTACAAATTATGAAAAATAAATAAATGACTTATTTATTGTAATATGCTTTATGTCTTTAAGAGAGAAAAGACATATTTTTTGTACATACTTCAGTAAACTTTTTCTCTGGAAAATTGTTCCATGTAGCATAGTAATATTATTTTAGTGTTGTTATTAACCTACTATAAATTGTAGCATGACGGCAAAAGACGAATTTCACAGTCAATTTTTTTATGTGAAAGATAAATTAAATTTTTTTGCTATTCGATCTTTCTCTGACAAAAATGGGATGGAAAAATTGTTACAAGATCCTTTCTTGAAGACATTTGCCTATCACAATCAATTTGGGAAATTACCCTATATAAAGACATGGGTATACAAGGCTATAAAAAATTTTTCCATCTATAAGCACATTAAAACAGAGTATTATGCCATTTTTAACAACATCAAAGACTTATTTTTTTTCAACATGGACATAGATGATTCCTATAATGAATTAGATTTCTCACATAAAAGAGAGGAGGTCAACCGTGCTCTTGAACAAATGGGCGATGCTTTTAAAGTGCCGTTTCAAATGCACACTGAAGGGTATAAGCATCATGAAATTGCTGAAAAATTGAATCTCGAAATCGGTACAGTAAAGAGCCGTATATTTTTTACCCGTAGAAAAATAATGGATGTATTGCGATAGTTACGTTGCATCAGGAAAATTATCTATAATTATCTGATGTGATTTTTCATTTCAATTAAAATCCATCAGAGAACTAATATAAAATCGATAGCGTCCTAACTGATTGTCGAAATCTCGTTAGGATTTTTTATTTCAAGGAATTAAGAATCTGCTAATATTTCACAAATTTTGTCCAAATAGATTGTCACATCGGAAGTCTTTTCTACAAAATTCTGTATCATAATAGAAAAAGCCAACCAATGTCCGTTTCGGGTTTTAACATATCCGGATAAGGTGCTTACTCCGGTCAATGAACCGGTTTTTGCAAATACACGTTGATTTGCTGTTGTGTTTTTCATTCTATTCGCCAATGTACCATCTATACCGGCAATAGGAAGCGATTCCTTAAATATCCCATAATAAGGGCTTGCATACATATGTTTGAGTACGGAAACAAGCAACTCGGGGCTTAAATAATTTTGATTAGACAATCCCGATCCGTCTACAATCTTATATCTTTCTGGATTTAAGCCTACTTGTGTGATTGTTTGTTGCAACATGGTTATTCCGCTTTCAGTTGTTGCCGGCTTGTTGCCGCATTGGTAGCCCATAGCGTACAAAAGCATTTCTGCGTTTAAGTTTTCACTGTCTTTATTAAGTTTTCTGATTACATCGGGCAATGTATGGGCTATGCTGCCGGCAAAATATGCATCGGAAGGCACTTGTCTTACGCCGCTTGATTGTAAAACACTGGATGGATAATTTTGTGTGATCGACTCAGCAAAAAGAGCCAGAACATATCCATTGGGGTTTTGCAGGCTAATCATGGTTTGGTAAGCGGATGACGAAGAAGAAATAGTTCCCGATATCCTGATTAAATTCAGGTTGCCATCGAGTTTTCGATCGAAAATCAGAGATTTTTTTGCCGGCAATTGGCTTTTCCATTCGGTAGTTGCTTCGTTGACAATCCGGATAAAAGAGGTTTCCGGCTCTGTTTTAATGATCGGGTTTTGGCTGGGCGATGCCGGAATGACTTTCAATTTTACAATATCCCGGTTGATAGGCAATGGCGAAATATAGGGCTGGAACGCTTCCTTGTCATCGTCCCACGACCATGCTTTACCCCAATGTATCGAATCGGCCATCGAAACATCAATAAATAATGATCCATTGATCTTTTTTATACCTATTTTGCTTAGTGATTGTATTAAGAAATCCAAATCAGCAGACATCAATTCGGGGTCAAATCCTCCTTCTAAATATAAATCTCCTAATAAGATGCCTTCTGTGTCGATGATTCCGGTGTAATATAACTTCGTGATAAACTCATATTCGGGTTTCAGATAAAGCAATGCCGATGCCGACGTCAACAATTTCATGTTGGATGCAGGGCGGCAAAGTTTTTTTTCATCCTTTTGATACAAAGGTTTGTTATCAGTAAGGTCATACACAAAAATTCCCGTCGTTGCATTCTTATAAAAATCACGTTCCAGCAATTGATCAATTTGTTTCTGCAGATTTTGAGCATACGTGAAAAACGGAATCAGGCAGAATAATAAAAGACACCATTTACGAAAGTTTGTCACAAAAAAAACCATACTTAAAAACATTTTGTTGTTATATGATCAATCAATATTCAAAAGTAGCGAATATTTTTTGATTGAAGCGTATAGGCATCATATGATAAAATTAAGCTATTTGTGTGTCATATGTATTTGCATCTTTAGAAGCAAACCATTACTTTTGGTTGCATTTTAAATTAATCTTTTCAGCCATGCACATTGCCATAGCCGGGAATATCGGTTCGGGAAAAACAACCTTGACAGGTTTGTTGTCCAAACATTACGGATGGGAG
>JAVBPN010000241.1:0-9133 GCA_031549585.1 Bacteroidales bacterium | reverse complement strand
TATACCATTACATGGAATGATAAGGGGAAAGAGCAACGATTTTCGGGAAGTTTTTCTGCAACAGCATCATCCAATAACGGCCTTGTCAGGATTGATCCGCAATATCCGTCTCATTTTATCTGGGAAGGAACAGGCAAACATTATTTCTGGAACAGTACCACTGCTTATTGGATGATGGGATGGAAAGATGAAGCCGTAATACGCAATATACTTGATCGTTTTACATCCCTCGAAGTCAATCGGATAAGAGTGGCCATTAGTGGGCGTCAGGATGACGGACAAAGGTGGTCAGAACCTTTGGTTAAAGAATCGGAACATTTTACTTTTATGCTCAATCCATGGCAAGCACAAAACCCCACATCACTTGATAATCCGGGTTTTGATATTACCCGTTTCAATGTTTCTTACTGGCAAAAACTGGATAGATTGGTTGAATATGCCCAGAAAAAAGGCATTGTGATTTCATTGATATTTTATGTAGATGGATTGGAACACGGGTGTGATCCGTTTAAAAAAGATAAAATGGGGGGAGAAGATGAACAACGTTACTATCGTTATGCCGCTGCGCGATATGCTGCTTTCAATAACATTATGTGGGATGTGGCCAACGAATACCATCTATTCAGAAACGAAGAATGGGTGGAATCAATGGGTAAGTTCCTGTATTCAATTGATCCTTACAAACATTTAATTTCCGTACATGGACATGCCGGTTTTCCTTTTCGTAAAGCAGACTGGGTGAATATGGTGTTATACCAGTCATGGGATGAATGTGGGGGCTACTCGTTCATGATGCAATGCCGTAAAGCACAAGAAGAAACGGGGCGGATATTGCCTCAGATTAACGAAGAATATGGATATGAAGACCATTATCCACCTTGGGGTTGTGGTGCTGAAGCTACAAAAGTTCCTGACGGGCGGTCGGCTGAAAATCGAAGCCAATTGGCTTGGGAAATATACATGGCCGGATGCTATCAGACAACAGGAGAACGGGCTAATGATGGAACCGGAGCAGGCAAGGATAATGGAGGTGGATGGATCAATGGTCGTGGAAATGAATCTATGACCATGCTTAAAAACTATGCAATTATTAAACATACTTTTGAAGAAACAGAATATTGGAAATTATTAC
The DNA here is from genome assembly GCA_031549585.1 of Bacteroidales bacterium. Lineage (GTDB taxonomy): Bacteria > Bacteroidota > Bacteroidia > Bacteroidales > UBA4181 > JAIRLS01. The sequence goes on along the minus strand of JAVBPN010000241.1, from coordinate 8,001 downwards.
CACACAGTGAATTGGTAAATTATGGTAACCTTTGTTTGGCCGAGGTTGGCAGGCAATATATTGTATATAGCCGTATAGAATATTGTAGGCTCAATCTTCCTAGAAATCAAAAATACAACGTATTGATGGTTAATGCTCGTACCGAAGAAAAAAATGACCTTGGAATTATTGATACAAATAAGGACAATGGCGCGTGGCAATACCCTAAGACGTTAAAAACAGATGTGGCTTTTGTGCTTAAACGAGTCGATTGAACTAAAAAACAACCAAATCATTCAAAATATAAACCATTACCCTATGAACTCTTTTAATCGTCGACAATTTTTAAAAACCGCTGCTGCAGGAGCAGCTATAGCAAGTATGCCCGGATGGCTCGCCGGTTGTGAACCAACAGCAAAAAATAAATTACCTCGTTGGCGGGGATTCAATATCTTAGACTTTTTCTCACCACGTCATTTTGATGGATCTCAATTGGCTGCTACCGAACAGGATTTCCAATGGATGGCCGATTGGGGATTTGACTTTGTCCGTTTCCCAATGGCTTATCCCGGTTATCTGAAATATGACCCGCAAAGTGAAGAACCCATTACGCCTGATCAGACTATTGAGTTTAATGAAGCAGCCATAGAAGTGGTTGAAAAAACTGTTTATTTGGCCAATAAATATGGTTTGCATGTGAGCCTTAATTTGCATCGTGCGCCCGGATTTTGTATCAATGCCGGTTTCCGTGAGCCATTTAACCTTTGGAAAGATGATGCTGCCCAACAGGCTTTTTATACACATTGGGACATGTGGGCCAAACGTTTCAAAAATGTTTCTCCAAAGTTATTAAGTTTTGACTTGGTCAATGAACCTTGTTACAAGGAAGATATGAATGACCAATATGCAAAGTCAGAAGCCATACCCGGAAATATATATCGTAAAGTGGCGCTTGGATGCTTGGATGTGATTCACAAACAAACGCCCGACCGCTTGGTTGTGGCCGATGGAAATCATGGAGGTTCATTGGTAACTCCTGAACTGAATGATTTGCCGCTTGGACAGAGTTGTCGCGGATATTATCCTCATTATGTATCGCATTACCGGGCAGGTTGGGTATGGAAAAATCCAGATGATGCTCCAATACCTGTTTGGCCCGGAACTATTGATGGAAAAGAATTTAACCGGCAAGTACTTGAAGAATTCTATCAACCATGGATTGAGCTAGTAAAGCAAGGTGTGGGTGTACATTGCGGCGAATGCGGATGTTACAGTGAAACACCCCATGAAGTATTTCTTGCATGGTTTGGAGACCAATTGGATATACTCACTTCGCATGGAATTGGTTGGGGATTGTGGAATTTTCGCGGGAGTTTCGGCTTAATGGATTCCGGTAGGAAGGATATACAATATGAAGATTTCCATGGGCATAAATTAGACAGAAAATTGTTGACTTTATTACAAAAATATTGATTGTCATTATGAAATAGCCATGCGGATTAAAAGTCACACCAATCGGTAGTGATTATATTCATGGCGTATTCCATCTGACCTTAAAAAATAAAACAAAAACAGATGAAAAGATATCTGATTATCGCCCTATTATTTGTGTCACATATGACATGGGCAACCGTTCGTAATTATAATTATTCCAAAGAGATCAAAGCGTCTGGGCGGTGGAGCATGAAAGCCGATGGCATACCCGTGTTGGTAATGGATAATCCCATACCCTCTTCGTTTGCAGTATTTGAAATGCAAGGAAGTGTAGCAATTGAACTTGAAAATAGTTATGATATAAAATGGGTTGATGTGCGTCCATTGAGTGCGGGTATCAAACCCGAAATCAAAAATGGGAAAATCAGTTTTACCATCAATAAACCGGGTAATTATACGGTTGAAATCAATGGCAAGCTGGCACATCCATTGTTTATATTTGCTAACCCGGTAGAGCAAAAACCTTCGAAAAATGATCCCAATGTAATTTATTTCGAATCCGGTAAAATACATAATCCGGGAGTGATTACTCCTAAATCCGGGCAGCATATATACATCGAAGGTGGGGCTGTTGTTGTTGGCGCTATTACGGCTACCGGAGTGGAAAAGGTAAAAGTTTCGGGGTATGGGATTATGGATGGTACATATAACAACGGATTGAGTAACGAAGAAACCGCATCAATGTTCAGTGTGGGCAATGAACACAAGGCAGCCGGAAAATATCAGCGTTTTGTCGAGTTCATTGATTCAAAAGACATCTCGATCGAAGGAATCATTCTGAACAACAGTACGACATGGCAGATAGTACCCATCAATTGCGACCGGGTAAATATTTCGCATGTCAAAATCATCAGCGATAATCCAAGCGACGATGGTATTGATATTGTGCGAAGCCGGAAAGTACATGTCAGTGAATGTTTTGTCAGAGCGAAAGACGATTGTGTTGCTATCAAAGCGCACCTTAATTATCCCGAAACAGTGATTGTTGACGATGTATTAGTGGAAAAATGTGTTTTCTGGAATGCCGCGTGGGGAAACGGATTGGAAATAGGTTTTGAGTTGCAATGTAAAGAAGTGAAAAATATTATTTTCAGGGATTGTGATATCATTCATGTTGAGTCCGGTGCGGTATTCAGCATCCATAATTCAGAAAAAGCCACAGTGAAAAACGTTACTTTTGAAAATATCCGTATAGAAGATGCCAGCCAGAAACTGGTTGATTTGGCTATTTTCCGTTCGAGATATTGTACCGATGGTAGCAGTGATCAAGAGTATATCAATAAATATTATCTAAATGGGGCTTGGGATGGCGTATTAATGGTTCCTGAACAAGATCGGGCATATCATGCAGCTTTCAGAGGGAAAATAGAAAATGTACAGTTTAAGGATATCTATCTGTATGGAACGGTTCCGTTTTCAATTATTGCAGGATTCGACGATCAGCATGATATCAAAGGAGTAACTTTCAATAATATTTACTTGAATGGACAGAAAGTGAAAAAGCTCGATGAACTGAAAATATTTGTCGAGTATGCCAAAGACATTAGCCTGAAATAAAAGGTATTGCCCAAAAAGTTTAAAAAGAACGTCATTGCGAACCCGAAGGGTGAAGCAATCTATCAGCAGTTATGAGATTGCTTCGCTTTCGCTCGCAATGACGAGATAAAATTAATTTTTTTGCACAACCTCTTTAACTCAATAGTTTTCATTTGAAAATTTAAAACAATCACATAAAAATGACCAATCGACTCATTATTGCATTGTTTGTTGTATTGGTGGCATGTTCGCAATCGTCGCCACCCATTTATTGGGTGGCGATTGGGGATTCCATTACCTATTTGAATGATCATCCTGACGAAACAGGCAATAGAGTAACAAAAGGATATATGACCCGTGTGACTGAACAACTTCCGTATGTTACATGCATCAATAAAGGTTATAATGGTTGGACAACAGGTGGTATTGCCGATAAAATCCAAGAATTAGAATTACCAAAGGCCGATGTGTATACCATTTTTCTCGGAACCAACGATTGGTGGTCTGGTCGTCCCATTGGAACGGTGAAGGACTACATCGGAAACACCGGAAGCAAAACAGTATATGGAGCATTCCGTATCATCATTGATAAATTGCGTACTTTGAATGAAAAGTCTCATATTATTTTGCTTACACCTTTGCAACGTGGCGATTTTGTATATATAGGCGATTTTAAGAATAACGCTTATGGTTCCTACCGGAAAAAGGATGGGCAAAGCCTTGCTGATGTGGCTGATGCAATCAAAGAAATAGGTGATCGGGAATATCTGACCGTTATTGACTTATATAACGAAAGTGGTATCGATCAGAAAAATATGGTCAAATTCAAACGGTTGAAAAATTCATCTATCGGGATTTATCAGGATTATCCATATCCGGATTATATAGATATTCCGTTTGATCCGCAGAATGATGAATATCCTTATCCGGTTGAGGCTATAGACATGACTTATGACGGTCTCCATCCTTCCGATAAGGGAAATACAGTAATAGCTGATATGTTGGTTGAAGTAATAAAGAAACTAACACCAATTAAATAGATTAAAGATAGATAATAAATTCAGAAAAATTGAATTTATGTAGTTAATCAAAATCCCACCAAATTTCGCGTTTGGGAGTATCGCCAATAGTATATGGCTCTCCGATTTTTGGGATGGTTACGGGTATTCCCAATGAATCGGCTTTTGGTAGCAACCGTTCGACTGGTTCGTTCCAAGGGTGGTATGTTGCTGAGAATTTTGCCCAATGTATGGGAAATATCATTTTTGATTGTAAATCGCGTGCTGCACGTGCGGTCTGTTCTGGAAAGCAATGATTGGTTTGCCAATATGCGCTGTATTGTCCGTTTTCAAGTAACGCCAAGTCAAATGGGCCGTATTGATCGCCGATTTCTTTAAAATGTTGGCTATATCCGCCATCGCCACTAAGAAAAATTCGATAACCATGAATTTCTAATACATAAGAAGTCCAGAGTGTTCTGCGTCCTTTATTGCGTCGTCCCGAAAAATGTTGTGCAGGAGTGGCAATTAACAAAATGTCAGGAGCAATCGTTACTGAATCAGCCCAATACATTTCGCAAAATTGTGTGTCCTTATATCCCCAATAGTTTAACGTGCGTCCGAGACCTAAAGGGACTATGGCATACCCCACAGATTTTCGTAATTTTTTCACGGTTTTGTAATCCATGTGATCATAATGGTCGTGGGTAAGGATTAATAAATCAATAGTTGGTAAATCTTTGATTCCATATATATTACTGCCTTTGTAATTACGGTTGACAAACCAGATCGGTGAACCATAGCCTGAAAAAACGGGATCGACCAAAATATTAAAGCCTTTCGATTGGATCAAATATGATGAATGTCCAAACCACACAATGGTCGGCGCTTGGAAGGAAGTGTCTTTTAGGTTTGTTTTTACGGAAGGCATTTCACATGACAGTATCGGTTTTTTGAACCGGCTGTAACGTTCTTTGTTGAAGCGCCCTCTTGGCGGTGGCTGGGGTATTTGTAATGTTGTGTCTACATATCTGTAGAGATTCTGAAAAGTTCCGTTTCTGTAATTGGGCAATTGAGCAAATTCTGCTTGTTGCTCTTTGGAAGGAAACCGGCCAATTGATTTAATAGTTGAACAGGCGACAGCGAAAATGCATCCCACCAATAATGTGATAACAATTTTTAAAGCTGTTTTCAATATGTATAGATAAAAACAGGTGAAACCTTATGGCCTCACCTGTTCTACATTTAACTGATATATCACAATCAAATTAACTCCACAATCTGTCATGAGAACGCATAGCGTCCCATTCAGTTGTTGGAGCAAAGAATGATTGATCATTACGCGGAAGATGACGTTCTTTTACAACTGCATCATTCAACTCAATTCCTAATCCCGGAGAATCAAGAGGAACATTGGCAAAACCTTTGGTGATCATCGGTTGTTTGCCTGTCATCTTGACCATACTTTCCCACCATGGGGTATCCACATTGTGGTGCTCTAAAGAAAGGAAGTTTTCGGTAGCTGCTGCGCAATGAACGTTGGCCATAAAACAAACCGGAGTACCAGCCATGTGCATAGCCATAGCTATGGCATTATCCTGAGCATAATCACCGATTCTTTTGGTTTCCAACAATCCGCCTGATGTGGCCAAGTCGGGATGGATAATATCTACGCACTTGGCATCGATCATGTCTTTGAAACCCAAAGAGTGGCCGGGGCCTCTTAGCCCAAATGTATCCTCGCCGGTACAGGTAGGAGTCTCGATGGCATCTGAAAGTGTTCTCCAATGATCGAAATCCCACCATTGGGTAGCATCCTCGAGCCATGCCAACCTATATTTTTCCAATTTTCTGCCCAAACGAATATGATTATTGATGTCAAAGTGGCCATAGTGGTCTGAAGATATTGGTATTTCATAACCTGCAACATTACGTATTTTTTCTACAATTGCAGCTAAATTTTCAAGCCCTTCCTCTGTAAGTTGAACTTGTGTAAAGGGGTGTTCTCTCCATCCGTAACCCATATAATCTACCAGAACCTGACCACTGCTATCACGAGTAGTCATAGTATACTGTCCGGCGGCGCCGTTCCAGAATTTATTGTTTACAATTCCTTTATCCTTATCAGTGATAAGATGAATACCCAAATCCATTTTCAGCCAGGTAAAGCCCTGAACCTCAATTCTATTTTTGATAGCTGCTGCGATTTCATCCGGGCCGCCTCTATCTGGAGTATCAGCATAAAGCCTTACTTTGTCGCGATATCTTCCGCCCAAAAGTTGCCATGCAGGAACGCCATATGCTTTTCCGCAAAGATCCCACAAAGCCATTTCAACAGCGCATACGCCACCGCCTTGACGTCCATGGTATCCAAATTGACGGATAATTTTGAAAATCATCTCAACGTTACATGGGTTTTGTCCTAAAATTCTGCTTTTCAGCATCAACGCATAGCGAACATCGCCACCATCACGTACTTCGCCTAAGCCATAAATGCCTTGGTTTGTATCAATTTTAATAATTCTACCAGCATAACGCAAGTCTGTAATCTTCAATTCCGAAGGAGCAGAAGATTTTTTTACTTGCGAAGTGGTGTGCGCAATGGTGTCTTCAATAGAAGCATGCATCATACCACCTAAAGCAAGTCCTCCTAAGGCAGCTTTTTTAAGAAATCCCCTGCGACCATTTTCTTGTGCAGCGGCTTCTGCTTGCGCCAATTCCATTTTTTCTTTTGCTTGTTCCTTTTCAATAATCTGCTTTAATACACTTTTCATAAATTTACTTTTAAGGATGTTGTTTATTTATTATTGGTTTATCGAAAACACATATTTAAGTACAAAACGTTTAGTTTTTAAATTCTCTATAAAAGGACATTAAAATTGAACAAATGCGTTATTGCGGCATTTTATAGATTTTCAAAGTTATATAAAAAACTAAGACTTGTAGTCGTTTGTATGTTTTTTGGTAAAAAAATGTTAATTTTTCATATTTGTGTCTCTGAAGAAATAGTTTTTCGCTGAAATAAATGATTCATTTAGGCGTTTAGTATTTTTGTTTTTACCGATAAGCATTCCAGAAATAATATGTGGGAAACACTATTAATAATAAAGTAACGATAAATGCCCAAATATTAATAATGCGCGATTGGGCAGTGAGGGTATAATCATTGGCAAGAACTCTGAAAGCATCTACTTTCCATATAATCATATTACTTTGATGCAGATCAGTATTGGCCGAAATCAATTTACCGGGCATGATTAATTCATATTGTATGTTCAATGCAAGGAGTTCATTTATTTTTTTGTTCCTAGCTTCATACATATTTTCCATTTCTTGCTTCTTTTCAATCAATAACTTGGAAAAACTTTGGGTGTCAAGAGACTTGTCAAGCATACCGCAAACAATATTTAACATATCGCCAATATCATTGAATCTAACTTCTGATTTAAAAACCAATGTTGAATTGATGGAAAATAGTGTATCCTTAATCCCGGCAAGTTGTGGCTGATATTGGTTATTAACCATACCCGCATAATGTTGGATTATATCAAAACTCTCTTCATACATACTGTGGTAGTACCAATTAAAAAATCGGGTTTCAATACCATCTAATTCGTTTTTTAATTCAATGCCATTCAACCCTTGGTAATTTGATAAATCGCCTTGAAACCATAATTTTTGTTCGACTTCATTAAGGTATTTATCCATTGACACTTGCCCTTTATCAAAAATTTCAGGATATACCGAAGTAAATGTATAATAGGTATAAAACCACCTAAATCGTTTTTGTAGGTTTTCTGTAGGGATAAGGAAGTTAATATCCTTATTAGGCTTCAAATTGGCCGGCATTTCTTTGAAAGAATCAAATGTTCGGCTAATTCGGACATATTTTTCATTTTTTTTCTCACCAAGATAACTGTCAACAATGGTATCATACGATGACATGATCCAATCGGGAGTAATTTCGTATGGGAAAGGGTTATGAGACATATCT
>JAVBPN010000032.1:0-4986 GCA_031549585.1 Bacteroidales bacterium | reverse complement strand
TTATCCGCAAAGGAAAGGATCTAGAAAAAATAGTCCTCTCCCGTGGTGTTTTCTTGCACATTCAACACAAATTGCTGGTATACAACAATCGCACTGTTGTGTTCGGATAAAACACTAATTTAACTGAACTTTATAGAGTTTGTTATCTATAAATCATCTCATAAAAAGTCGTTACATCCGGACGATTAAAAGCAATAATGGCAGTTTCAATCAAAAATTACCTATCAAAAATCAAAAATGTAAAGCATCGTTACATTTATGGTTCTGTTTTGTTTGTTTTATTGCTGTTATATGGATTTTCACTTCCCAAAAAATTATTTGACCGCCCAACATCCACAGTCATCAACGACCGAGGCGGCCGGTTAATCGGTGCAAAAATTGCCAAAGACGGGCAATGGCGTTTCCCAAAAATCGATTCAGTTCCGGAAAAATATGTCCGCGCATTGGTTCTCTTTGAGGACAAACGCTTTTTTAAACATCCCGGTGTTGATCCCATTGCCTTAAGCAGAGCATTTGGACAAAACTTTAAAAACAAAAAGATCGTCAGTGGTGGCAGCACTATTACCATGCAAGTAATCCGCCTGATGCAGGATAATCCATCCAGAAACATTTGGCAAAAAATTAAAGAAGCTATCTTGGCAACACGCCTTGAGATACGTTGCTCCAAACAAGAAATTTTATCTCTTTATGCTTCCAACGCTCCCTTTGGAGGTAATGTAGTTGGATTAGGCGCTGCTTCTTGGCGTTACTTCGGGAGAGAACCCGATGAACTCAGTTGGGCTGAGGCTGCAACATTGGTCATTTTACCAAATGCACCGTCATTGATACATCCGGGGAAAAATAGAGAACAATTACTGGCTAAACGAAACCGTTTATTGGATCGGATGCGCGATGCCGGTTTTATGTCAGATGAAGACTGCTCATTAGCCAAAGATGAACCACTCCCTGATCGTCCCATCCCCTTGCCAATGGATGCTCCGCATTTGCTCGACCGGATTGAAAAAGCCCATCAAGGGCAAAGGATCACCACCACCATTGATCAGTCTTTGCAACAGCGAGTCAATTATATTGTACAAAATCGCGCATCTGCATACAAGGGAAATTATATTCATAATATGGCTGTTTTGGTTGCTGATGTGGAAACGGGTGATGTTATTGCTTATGTAGGCAATGTATATGATCCGAAAGATATGTCACACGGAAACAGGGTGGATGTTATTACAGCTCCGCGAAGTACCGGAAGTATTTTAAAACCTTTTCTCTATGCCACTATGCTCGACCAAGGAGAATTACTACCCAACACATTAGTAGCTGATATTCCCTTACAGATTAGAAATTTTGCGCCCCACAACTTTGACCGGACATACGACGGTGCAGTGAGCGCACATCGTGCATTGGAAAGGTCGCTTAATGTACCTTCTGTTCGTATGTTGCAAGCGCACGGAATTGAAAAGTTCCACTTATTGCTACGCAACATGGGCATGAGTACATTGACTAAACCGGCCGATCATTACGGCTTGACATTAATACTTGGTGGTTCTGAAGGGACATTGTGGGACATTACAGGTATGTATGCAGAAATGGCACGTGTTTTAGTACACTATCCCCGTTTTTCCGGACGTTACGATCCTGACGATTTTCACAAATTAAATATTTATGAAGCGGCATCTACACGAATGTTTTCCAAAGGCCGTGAACGTCAATTGGGAACAACTGCTCCCATTGAAGCCGGAGCGATATGGCTCACATTAGAAGCTCTGTCGGATGTCAACCGTCCTGAAGAAGAAGCTGCATGGAAAACCTTTTCTTCATCGCGTAAAATAGCATGGAAAACAGGCACAAGCTACGGTCACCGAGACGCATGGGCTGTAGGCGTTACTCCCGGCTATGTGGTGGGCGTATGGGTAGGTAACGCGTCGGGCGAAGGACGTCCCATGCTTACCGGTGTCAATTATGCCGCCCCCATATTATTCGATGTGTTTTCCCAGTTGTCATCAAGCGGGTGGTTTCAAATGCCTTACGATGATATGGAACGTGTGGAAGTGTGTCGCCAGAGTGGATATAGGGCATCATCCATATGTAATATTGTCGATACCATGTGGGTTTCCCGTGCCGGAATTCAAACGGAAACATGCCCGTATCATACCGTTATTCACTTAAGCAAAGACCTTAAATACAGAGTCAATAGTAATTGTGCCAGCGTCAACGATATGGTCCATGTGCCTTGGTTTGTGCTTCCTCCTGCCCAAGAATGGTATTACAAATCCAAGAATATGGATTATAAACCCTTACCCCCGCTCCATCCTGACTGCCTGAATGCGGAAGGAAATCACATGGAATTAATTTATCCCCAACGCAATACGGTAATTGTATTGACCAAACAGTTAGACGGATCACAAGGACAAGCAGTATTCCGCGTTGCACACCGCCGCAATTCTGCCATGATTTTCTGGCACGTTGATGATCAATTTATGGGTACAACCCAAACATCCCATCAAATGCCCCTTAATCCCGATCCGGGAAGGCACAGGCTCACTCTGGTCGATGATGAAGGAAATACGCTGACGGAATTTTTCACAGTAGAAGGGAAATAAAAAATTCAAAGTTCAAGGTTCAAAGTTTACAAATAAGCATTATAAACTCTCTATTTTTCATTTTCAATTTTCCATTCTCCATTGGGATTACCTACTTTTGTTTTTTCATGGCATGAATAAAAGTATACACATATTTTTTCTGTTTGCTTTTTTACTTTGTATTCCGGTAAAAGGAATAGCACTGCAATCGCCTGTTACCATATCTGGACAGATCACTGATAGCGCAGGATATGCCATTGAAAACGCAAATATTGTTGTTCTACAAACGGGTAAAGGAACAATAAGCTCTCGTGATGGGAAATACACATTAAATGTTCCCTCTGGAAGCACTTACACATTGGAAATATCACATATCGGCTATTTGACCCAACATCATACTATAGACGCACGAACTACCAATCAAATCGAACTACATATTAAGTTGATTTCCGAATCGCAAAGAATTTCCGAAGTACTGATCAGAGCGCCACGAAACAGTGCCACATTACAAAGAATCACAGCAAAAGACTTCCGGCAACTACCTAACCCTTCGGGCGGCATTGAGTTGATGGTGAAAACCATGCCAGGTGTTTCGTCTAACAATGAACTTAGTTCGCAATACTCTGTTCGCGGAGGAAATTTCGATGAAAACCTGATATATGTAAATGAAATAGAAATTCACCGCCCCATATTGATCCGCTCCGGACAACAAGAAGGATTGAGCTTTATCAATCCGGATATGGTTGCTTCTGTTGATTTCTCTTCAGGCGGGTTTGATGCCCGTTATGGAGATAAAATGTCGTCGGTGCTTGATGTTCGTTACCGTAGGCCATCAGAATTTGCAGCCAATGCATCCGTAAGTTTATTGGGTGCGTCGGCTGCGGTAGAGGGAATTTCAGAAAATCGGAAATTTTCATATATATCTGGGTTTCGTTATAAAACGTCCCGTTATTTATTGGGTACATTGGACGACAAGGGAGAATATAACCCTGATTTTATGGATTGGCAAGGCTTATTCACATACAATTTCAACACATCGTGGGATATTAGCCTATTGGCAAACGTAGCACAAAATAAATATCACTTCATTCCCGAATCCAGAAACACCAATTTTGGGACAATGTACCAAGCATACAATCTAAAAATATATTATGATGGCCAAGAAGTTGACCGGTATATCAATGGATTAGGCGCTTTAACCTTAAGTTATCGCCCTACAGACCGGACTACATTGAAGTTATTGGGATCGGCTTATCGCTCGCATGAGAAAGAAACATTTGATATTGAAGGCTCATATCGCCTCAGCGAATTGGAAAGTTATGCCGGATCATCGGATTATGCCGATAGTACTGTTAATCTCGGTGTAGCAAGCGAATTGGTACATGCCCGGAATTATTTGGATTCAAAAATCCAAGTATTGTCGCACACAGGAATATTTCAAGGAGCTACAAATTCTTTAAGGTGGTCATTATCTTTTCAAAATGAAAAAACCGACAATAAGTTGAATGAATGGGCTATGTTGGATTCCGTTGGCTATATGTCCCTGACTAAAGCCGTATCAGCAGATAACCATTTACCTGCATACCGGATCTCTTCTTATTTACAATATCAGCAGGAACTCTCAGGCAACCATTTCAATTGGATTTTTACGGCAGGATTACGATTTTCATACAATAATATTAATAAGGAATCATTATATAGTCCACGTCTTTCTGTAATCATCAAACCGCATTCCATCAGCCGATTAACCGGCCATATTGCAGTGGGAATGTACGGACAGCCGCCTTCATATAGGGAATTGCGTAATCCAAATGGACAAATGAATAAAGACATGAAAGCGCAACGTTCCACACATTATGTAGTTGGCGCAGACTATAATTTTCATATTGGCGATAAGCCATTCAACTTGTCTTCGGAAATATATTACAAAAATTTACACCGGTTGGTGCCATATCGTTTAGAAAACGTGCGAATATATTATGCTGCTGATAATATATCTTCCGGATACATCACCGGATGGGATGTAAAACTAAATGGAGAGTTTGTACAAGGAGCCGAATCATGGGTCAGCTTTTCGCTGATGCAAGCCCGCCAAGATATTATAAACGATGATTATGGCAAGTGCCCGCTTCCTACCGACCAACGATTTAACTTTAACTTATTTTTCCAGGATTATATACCCGGAGCACCCACTTGGCGTATGTTCTTAAACTTGGTTTATGGCAGCTCGCTTCCATACAGTTATCCAAATACAGATCGTTACGATTTGTTTTTCAGAATGCCAGCCTACCGCCGCGTCGACATTGGATTAGTGAAAGAATTTTTGTCAAAAGACAAACCACATCGCGTTTTTAAACAGATATGGGCCAATGCAGAAATATTCAATTTGTTTGACACCAACAATACCATATCA
>JAVBPN010000165.1:0-11151 GCA_031549585.1 Bacteroidales bacterium | reverse complement strand
CGGTTTGCTCTTGCGGCAACATCAAATACTGTCTAACTGTCTTAAAAAAGCCAACATAGTAAGTTAAATTTGTTTCCGAAAAAATTATATTATTCTGTTTTGTAATGGTTTTAACTGTTTTCGGCACACAGTAAATTGGGTGAAATGTATTTTCAGTACGCAGAGAAACGCCTGTAGTAGTATTTTGCGCCTCCATCCAACTAAATCCCAAAAAGCCTTTACCCTGTGCATGGGCCTTAGCTCCGCCATAAGTATAATTTATACGGTTGACACCAGCGATGCCATTATCCTGAGCCATATGGCTCACCACATATAAAGGGCCTGTAGCATCCGCTAACGGATATACAGCACCTGTACCTTTGGTATAGACCCCAGCATCAGTAAGCGGACGATAAGTAATTTGCGTTTTTTGCCCCATACCATCGCGGATGGCATAAATATGATTTTGTTGGTCACCGCTCACAAAAGAGTGTAAACGGTTTTGTGAAAGGCTTAAGATTTGAACATTCCCATCGCCACTGAAATCGCCTATCGCATAATAATCATAACCCAAAGAGAAGTGGATATCAGACCTGACATATTGATCACCCTCTCGAAAATAAATGCAATGCAAAACATTGGTTCCTAAGGGTCCATAATATGCTGGAGGTGCATACCGGAATAGCGCAATGTCTGCCTTACCATCACCATTAAAATCAGCCGCAACGGCATAGTCTACAGAATTTCCCTCACGACCGATGGTTTGTAAACGGGTGTTGTTATGGTCAACAATGTAGAGATCCCTACCTCGCCGGTTTACTTGAATATATACCGTATAGATACTATAACGTTGCCCATCTTTATAATAATATGTATCCCCATAATCATAATGAATAGTACACTCATAATCGCAATAAAATCCTAAAATGTTATATCCTTGCGCTTGTAATTCCTGAATACGTGTCAAATACCAACTTGGAGTGATTCCTACCAATTCATATTCATCGTAATATTCGCCTTGCACAATGATATCTGCACTCCCATTTTGATCATGGTCAATAACGCCTATAGCAATACCGGGCAATACACTTCCACCCATGCCGGAAGTTTGCCCATATATGTAGCTATTGTTAACCGGATAATTCCGAAAATCAAACCTCCCCGAATTAATCACATCCAATAATCCGTCCCCATTCAAATCCGCCCACATAGAAGTGGCATAAATACCCATACCCGTGGTAGTGCCAATAGGTACAAACGATGTCCCATTACACTGATAAATACTCGTACTATTATGAACAAATTCCGCTTTACCATCATTGTTCAAATCAAGAACAAAATCTTTGTCTTTGTCGGGCACAAAATATATATTGAATGGGTTTCCGGCAACAAAAGTAGTTCCATTGAATTTATATATCCGGCACACCGGATCGCCAGTACGTTCGATACAATCATCTACACTTGTCCCTCCCCGCCTACAAGTAGTTCCATTCACCTTATATTCATAAGAAACTATTAATAGCTCATTTATTCCGTCACCATCAAAATCACCGGCAAATGCACTTTGTATGTCGTATACATCAGTTGGCAGAGGGACATCGCTACCACCACAACCATTCTTATACCACTCAGCAGGCCATTCTTCAATCAATTGACACCGGGTCAGGTTATAATCTCCCATTTGAGATACCCCATTAGCTGTTCCGGCATATAACCGCAAACGGTTATTTGCTCCGGTATATGCACTCCATTCCACACCCAGCACATCCATACGCCCATCGCCATTAAAATCTCCTTGAAAGTATTTAACAGTACCCGTTGCAGAACCTAATGCAACAACGCCTGCCGGATTATTTTGCAGGTTATAAGTAGGCGATTCCCATAAAAATTCGGTAGCATTAAGCTGCTGGCCGGAACGTTCTTGGGTAATGGATGCAACAACAGACTTATCCTTGACCTTCTGGTAAGATATTTTATAGGTTTGCAATAATTGCCCACTGCCAAATACTTTAACGGCTTCCAACAATACCGTCTGCGCCTGCTTGATTTTTCCTACCGTACCACTCCAAGTATCTGTACGTTGCTGGTACAATAATTCAACCCGGTGCTGCGGGCTAAATCCTGCACCATCATTACCCGTATAGTGGACGCTTAATAGGTATTGTTCCCCGGTTTGGCTATCTTTCTTATAATTATATTCCATATAGTTACCATATATATCGGTAACTCGTTTCAGCAGCCAAAGATATCCGCCATTGGTATAGGTAGTTCGCGAATCGTCAGAGCTTCCATAAAGCAAAGTTTTGCCATCTTTGGTCTTGACTTCATAATAACTGGTAACCCCGGATTCTTTCCGGGTGATGGTTGCAAAGCTTTCCGATTCGGTTTTGTAATTGACTGCATTTACTCCATCTAATCCGTTATCCATACTAATCAACCTTTGCCCGTCAAGCATGAGCCGGTCATAGGCATCGTTATACTGCACTCCAGCTGCCTTGTTATCATGGTATAAAGTGCTTCCCACACGCACAATGGCAGATAAGCCGCCAAGACTCCAACCTGTACCCAACAAACCATTACCACTTTGGCTATTATATGCCAAACTTAACGCCGGCTGCATTCCATTAATACCCGGCGCCACTTCAATGGGAATGTTATATGTGGCCGCACCCGAAGGCGACACATCTACACTACCGGGAAGGCTGCCCACAGCATAACCTTGACTGATATCATTCAAAAAGCGGCTGGCATTCGGAGAATTGTCTACACCGGTTGCATATACCGCATCACCTGTCAATGCAGGATCGGCAACCGCTGTAAAGCTGTAATTGGCATTAGGCTTAGACTGAAAACCCGGCAGTAACCGGATCTCATCCCGGGCCTTAATGACCTGAGTCATATTATTGTTCTGCTCACCATTCAATGTCTTAGTATTCTGGCCAAAAGACGAAAGCCCGGTAGCCAAAAAGCATAAGACCAAAAGTATGTATGTTCTCATGAGGTTAAGAATTTAAAATTTAATGTTCAATTTTTAAAATTTCAAGATTTGATATCATTTATCGTTGATCTTTTTCTGTAATCAGTTGCTTTAAGTTTTCAATCTGCTTTTGTTGCTCGATTACATATAAGGTTAATTCTTCAATCTTTTGTAAAAGCTTGATCTGCATTTCGCCCATATCCACGCCATTTTGCACCATTTCATTGGCAGGGGCAATATCAGGTAAATGCTTGTTTGCAGTAATAAATTGCTCCACCTCCGGCAAAGAACGCAAGCGATAATCTGCATCAAAAACAAAGTCGGCGCCAGCATTGGCTTCCACTTTGATTTCGCGGGCTCGAATATCTCCGGCTACAGTGAGCTTGGCTGTGGGATTTATTGTACCAATACCAACATTTCCTTGAGCTTGGTATTGCAAAATAAGAGGCTTGCCGCC
Source organism: Bacteroidales bacterium (assembly GCA_031549585.1). Lineage (GTDB taxonomy): Bacteria > Bacteroidota > Bacteroidia > Bacteroidales > UBA4181 > JAIRLS01. The sequence continues at coordinate 7,738 of JAVBPN010000165.1, read as the reverse complement.
GTTATGAAAAATTTCAGCACGTGTCCCATAATTACTCATAAGCAATGTATTGGTCCAATCCTTATCAGTTATCCCAATACCATCTTCTATCACACGAAAAAATTGATTGCCTGTACTTACTCTTAATTTATCGGAACCTGTTTCGGTAGTCCCAATACCAACATCACCAGAATTAGTAATTATTAAACGAGGCGACGATCTTGTAAAAAATTTAATTCCGCCCCAACCGCTTACCCATAAAGAAGGCCCTCCCGGATACCAGGAATCACGGAACCAGCCTAATGAAAAATTTGGCATAATAAATTGATCATGCGTGAATCGGTCAGAAAAGCTATACCCTATGGCTGGCAAATTAATGGGCGCTTCATATCCTGTTGCGTTTATCTGCCCTGCTATTTCAAGTTTTGAAAGAGGATTACTCGTTCCTATCCCTACATTTCCATTATTGTAGAAGATATTACCTCCTGATGTTTGCCATTGGGCTTGGATTGTTCCTGCCGCTAAACAGAAACATAAAGCGATGGTGGTGGTTAAAATATTTTTCATGGTTTTTGAATTATTTAGGTTGTCCCAATTTTATTTTTAAGATCTATATATCATCCCTACGGGATTTTGATGTTGCCTGGCCTTTGGTTGCTATCCGTATGCTGCACCTACGATGCAACATTTATCCCGTTAGGGATCAGATATGGGTAGAGCATTATCCGGCACCGCATAAAGTTCCGTAGGAACGATATATTCATACGACCTGAAAGGATTTTTAAATGGTATTTATTTTCATTTTTCCTGAATCTATGTTTGATGACTATCATTTGCCCCTGTCAGGGCCTACGGCCGCTGACAGGGCAGATGGTTTTATTTGAATCTGATTCTCCAAGCAATGATCATTTTCAACTTTCAATTTTTATCGGTTCATCCTTGCTCACATCCTTCTTGGCTTTGCGCAGTGTAGCACGGGTTTTCAACTGTTGTTTGTAATACTGGTTCAGGCTGTTAACCTCATTGATTAATCCCATATATGCAGCGTTTCCATACTCAACCACACAATAGTCAATGGCAGTCCAAAATCCACTCACCGCTTTATCGCACTCTATACGTACGGCACGCACATCTACCCGGTCAGCACTCGCCTTAGATTGGTTACGTTGCATAAATAGTGCATCGAATTCGCGATTGGCATCCCGAAGCCGCTCAAAAAGCGGCCACAATGATAAATTAGTCAATGCGTCAGCAATTACCGGGGAACGTTCAATATCGGCAAAAGGTCGTAGAGGCGCTTGGTTTCGGCAGTATAGTTGGCTGCCGTCATAGCATTTCCATGTTTCTTTAATATAATCATAATTTCTGCTGCCGATGCGTTGAAAGGAGGTAAGGAAATACGGTTGAAGCATTTAGTCACTTCCCTGATCACATTGAACAAAGTGTCGCGTTCCTGATCAAGTTCGCTCAGGCGGGCACTATCCCGGTCACTGCGTTCCTGCGCTTCAATTTTCGCCAACTGCGGCTTGAAAGCGGCCAATTGGTTATAACTCCTGGATAGATGAAGCATCTCCGGATTGTGCTTGCCGGCAATGTCAATGATACGGTTAACTACTAACGGATATTCGCTATTCCATAATCCGGAAAGCCTGAATCTAACAATACTATTCATAAGCGTAAAATTTAAGTAAATAAGAATTGATATGATGCAAATTATTGTATGCCGGCGGGTACGTCTGCGGCGTTGCTGCAAAGCGAAATCTCATAAAAATGTCTGCGGCGTTACCGCAAATAAGAAATTCGCCAAAAACGTCTTTGCAACGCTGCCACAAATAAGAATTCGCCCAAAATAGCGTTTGCAACGTTACCGCAAATAAGAATTTTACCAAAATGGTGTTTGCAACGTTGTTGCAAAAGGGGTTTTTCCAAAAATGGTATTTGCAACGTTGCCGCAAAGAGTATTTTCTCCCGGATCGTGTTTGCAACGCTGCCGCAAAGACGTTTTTGCCGAAACGCATATTTGCTATTTGAATGTTTGTGTTCATTTTTCTTTTTTCACAATTGCTGTGCTTTTGTTTTGATGTTATCTATATACCATCCCTAAAGGGATTTTGTGATAATGATTTCTCCAATGTCCCTTACCAATATACCATCCCTGATGGGATTCAATAATTGATATCCAACCGGCACATTATCCCTAATGAAATTTGTTGATGACGATTTTCGTGCTACCGATATGGTATCCCTAAAGGGATTCATCAATATTGCATTGATTTTTTGCATTATTTATCAATATTATTTGACTTTGTATATTATATCTCTCATGTACCATGTCCCGTATGGGACAAAATATTGGAAAAACAGATGCTACCACACCGATCTTGAATCCCATCGGGATGGCATACGGGTTTATTCCACCGGTTTGAAAATGAATCGTTCATCATATGTTGTTCCGAATGATTTTAATATTCCTTTATATTCTTCCAAGAATGTTTTTTGCACGTGATGCCGTTCTTGCGTTTGTATATATTTGATCACCCCTGGCAATTGCGAACGGGCATAAGAAAATGCACCATAACCTTCCTGCCACGAAAATTTCCCTTTAATAAATCCCTGTTTGTTGATCCATCCCGAAGAACTGGCTTTGATATCCTGCATTAAATCGGATAACGATTGCGTGGGGCGCATGCCGAATAAGATGTGTATGTGATCGGGCATACCACCGATGGATAATAGCTTATGCCCATTGTGTTGCACAATACCTGTGATGTATTGGTATAATTCATTTTTCCATGTTCCGGAGATCAGGGAAAGCCTGTTCTGAACGGAAAATACACCGTGTATATGTATTTGTGTGTATGTATTAGGCATTTTTAACGGTTTTTATATACCATCCCTAAAGGGATTTAATTGGAAAAATATCACGTTTATCTACCGACAAGACGTCCCTAAAGGGACTTTTGCAATGCATCAATTTGTTTTTGTTGGGTTTGAATTTGTTGTTTTAATGATTCATTTTGTTTTTGTTGCTCAATCATGTATAATGTCAATTCTTCGATTTTTTGCAATAGCTTAATTTGCATTTCACCCATGTCGATGCCCTTTTCTATCATTTCATTGGCAGGGGCGATATCGGGCAAGTGCTTATTTTGGGTAATAAATTGCTCTACTTCCGGCAAGGAACGCAAACGGTAATCTTCGGCAAAAACAAAATCAGCACCCGCATTAGCTTCCACTTTAATTTCGCGGGCTTTAATGTCACCTGCTACTGTGAGCTTGGCCGTGAGGTTGGTTGTGCCAATGCCGACATTACTGCTTGTAAATAGGCTACTTACAAACAATGCTGCGTATTCACTTTTATCCCAATTCATAAACCGAAAAGCTCCAGATGTATCCAATAACAAATGTCCCCAATTCCTATCACCCCAATGAAATCCAATGGAAGGGGCCTCGCCAAGCGATCCGGTTTGTCTCAAGCCACGATTTAATTCTCTAATCTCAATAGCCGCTTGACTGGGATTAGAATTAGCGCGGTTTGTAGCAAAACTACTGGTACCAAGATAAGTTTGAGTTTGTGCCTGCAATATTCCAGGAAATATACCAACTGCTAAAATGAATAAATGAAAGATCGTTCTCATAGATTTAAAGATAAAATTTAATTGTTAACTTTTGTTTTTAAGATTTCTATTTCCTTCTGTTGTGCTTCATTCTCCTTCTTCAGATTAATCACATATAGCGTCAATTCTTCGATTTTTTGCAATAGCTTAATTTGCATTTCACCCATGTCGATGCCCTTTTCTATCATTTCGTTGGCAGGGGCGATATCGGGCAAATGCTTGTTTTCGGTAATGAATTGCTCTACTTCCGGCAAGGAACGCAAGCGGTAATCTTCGGCAAAAACAAAATCAGCACCTGCATTAGCTTCTACTTTAATTTCACGGGCACGGATATCTCCGGCAACGGTAAGTTTGGCGGTGGGGTTGGTAGTGCCGATGCCGACATTGCCCTCACTGTTTATTCGTAGCGCTAAATGTCCGCCTCTCCAGCCAAAAGTGATAGGTAATCGTGTATTCTCTGGACTTCTGGGCGCTTCAAAAAGCAGTCCCTCCACAATATCCGAATATATGCCGCTCTTTTGAAATATGGATCCGTCAAGACCATCTCCCCAAATGAAGAATGGTGAATTTTGACTATAGGATGTACCCCCTAAACATACTAAAATAGTAATGATGATTATTTTTTTCATTGTTGTTCTAATTTTGTTTCCAATTCTTTTATTCTTTTCTCTTGTTTTATGACATACAGTGTCAATTCTTCGATTTTTTGCAATAGCTTGATTTGCATTTCACCCATGTCGATGCCCTTTTCTATTATTGGCAGGAGCGATATCGGGTAAGTAAATGCTTGTTTTAAGTAATGAGTTATCAATATGAATCATTAGATAAGACAAACAAAACGAGCCGTTAACGATATGCAAAGATTCCTTTGCATAGGCATTATAAGTGTTGATATGAGCAGCTATTGCAAGCTGCATGCTATACAACATCCGTTATCTATTCGCTGATTATTCCTTAATAATTCGCCAAGTGCTCACCGTTTCATTATCCAACACAATCCGCATAATATAGGTTCCCACCGGTTGTTCGGATATATCTACTGTGTTCATTCCGGAAATGTTGTTCCACTGCCGTACCAATGCTCCCGACAAATTGTACAGGAATATCCTTGCCCCCGGCGGCACGTCTTTTCCGGTGAGTTCCACGCGCAGTTGTCCCTGTGTCGGGTTTGGATAAATAGTGATTGTGAGGGCAGCAATCGTTTCTTCAAACGGGTCTAAATCGACCTGGGCTGTTTCCGTTGCCCCTCCGGTGCCGCTTTGCGCGTCTGCTGATTTTAAAGGCATGTGAATCACATTACTCCGGGCCACCCGATTCCCGGCAGCGTTATACTCATATCGTACAGCTTGTGCAGATGCAGGTACGCATAAAATACTCCATACTGCAATCAAAAAGCAGGTAAAGAAAAATAAATTTATTTTCATAAGAATTAATGTTTAATATTCAACAGTTAATGAATTTCATATGCATCATACCACAACAACAACTTGTCTAAGTTGTGACATATTTACATAATAGCATAAAACTAATTAAAAAATACCCATCAAGAGGAATGATGTTTCATATTCGGACGTTCCCCTAAAGCGCCACTGTGTTTGACTTAAGCTATGCCGCATAACACGGACATGCAAACATAAATATTATTTCTGAAATCGGAAATATTTTCTGTGTATTTTTCTATATTTTTCACAAATAGCTAATAGTCAATTTATTTTTATTCATTGACATATCAAAGACTGTAAAAAGTTAACAAAACGACGTAAGAGGTTGTCCAAAATTGAACCATTTATTTGATTATCACATATTCTATGAGATAGACATGTTGTCCCGTATGGGACTTCCAAGAGATTGACGTATCATGTTTACCGATATGTTCGTGCCTGACGGCACTTTATGTTTTCCATTGCAATCCCGTTAGGGATGCTATATTGATAAAAAACGATCAGAATATATCATAAGTCCCATACGGAACGATATCTTGGAAATTTCAGAAAATCTTTAATAGGCAATTACTACCCATCATTTTTTAGAAATATAATACCAACAAACCATAAAATTTTAAATCATGAAATCCCATGCAACAATTTCATATCATTGCTGTTACAGGTATATAAAATTGAATTATTCGCGTTATGAAAACATCTTTTTTCTCTGAAAAACGTAGTGATATAGACATACTGCGAAAAGAACGTTCGCAAATAAACCACATCGCACACATTCGCGAGATTATGGATGCAATGCCTTGTTTGGGTTGTGTCCTGAATCAAAATGGGCAAATTGTCTTTCCAAACCAACCGTTGATGTCTTCAGTGGGTATCAACCATGTAAATAACATTATCGGATTGCGCCCGGGTGAGGCATTGTCATGCATTCATTCGAACAAATCATCGAACGGATGTGGCTCTCACGGTGTTTGCCAACAATGTGGTATTGTGCATAGCGTCACGCAATGCGTGAAAACCGGAAAGATGGCACAAAATGAGTGTTCAATTACTTCAGAAAAAGATGGACAACGTACTCCTCTCGAATTTCAAGTAACATGCAATCCGCTCACTTTGGTTGAGAACCCTTTTATGATCATGACGCTCGCAGATATCAGCAGCAACAAACGAAAAGAGCTTCTCGAACGTGCTTTATCCCATAAATTAAACAACCAAACGTCAAACTTAAAGGGATTGGTTGGATTGATGGATGACGATGACGAACAAGACCAAGATGAAAAGTTGGATGATTTGATCCAATTATTGGATATGGCCAACAACAATAATGAAAATGCAGCTTCATATAAAGAAATAACGTATGCAGAATCGCATAACTTCCCGGTAAATATAGTTCCGGCACACATGGACGATATCCTAAATCAAGTGATTCAATCCATTTATCATTTGAACTTGGATACAATGAAAGGAAAAACCATCAAGATGGAAAATCCTGCACCCGGATTTACCTTTGAGACCGACCCCATTCTGCTGCAAAAAGTATTGATCAACATGATCAGAAACGCCGTAGAAGCCTCTGTGAGGGGAGGGACAATTACCATTGGCTATACATTACAGCAGGATAAAGTCACTTACTTTGTCCATAACGACGAAGTCATCCCCCAAGGAAATAAAGATCAAATTTTTCAGCGTTTTTTCACCACCAAAGAACCGGGAAGGGGAAATGGAACACACGCTATGAAACTGATCGGGGAACGCTATTTAAAGGGCAATGTTGGTTTTGAAAGCTCGGAAGCAACAGGCACACGTTTCTTTATTACTTTGCCGCAGAAGTTCTATTGACAACCTGATTTTCGGTACACGGTACATGGTGCACGGTAAACGGTAAACGGTAGAAAATACAAAAGCTCGAGTATTCTTTATTTCCCCAATTAGCCAACCATAATGGTTTCTTGCGGATAGCTATAATTTTGCTCCACACGCCGGCGCAGTATGCCCGATAAAATAGTTAATGCCCCTACCCTTCCGACAAACATAGTGGCAATAAGCACACATTTGCTGAATGTACCCAATGTTGGCGTCAAGTCAAGGCTTAAACCTACTGTTCCCAATGCCGATACACATTCAAATACGACAGCAGTAAGGTCTTGATGAGGCTCTGCAATAGCGATACAAAACACACTAAGCCCGATCCAAAGGAGAGATATAACAATTATAGCAAAAGCCCGCTGAATACTACTTCGGCTAACTTCCCGTTTAGAGATTTCCATTTTAGGCTTACCCCTGGCCATGTTCATCAAGTTGATGCAAGCAATGGCAAAAGTAGTGGTCTTGATTCCTCCACCGGTTGACATGGGCGATGCCCCGATCCACATCAACACAATGGTTAACAAGACCGTAGCAGGCATCATCGAAGTCATAGAAACTGTACTGAATCCTGCCGTTCGTGGAGTTACTGCCCCAAAAAACGCAGTGGCAATCTTTCCTGGCCAAGAAAGGTCTTTCAAAGTATTGTTGTATTCAAATACAAAAAAGAGTACTGTTCCGAAAAACAATAATAAAAGTGTGGTTTTTATAACAATACGCGTATTCACATGGATAATTCTAGCATGTACATATCGTTTTTGCCTGCCAATAAATTGTGACCATTTGTTGTGAAAATAGTGGCCTATCAATTTATAGAAATTGAAAATAATTGGAAAA
>JAVBPN010000361.1:0-7833 GCA_031549585.1 Bacteroidales bacterium | reverse complement strand
CAGGAATACGGTGATCAAACCGGTATCTATTATAAACATTGGTACGCTTACCCAATATCATGCTCTTCTTTTTCGTCAAGCTGAAATCAATCACAGCTTCATCGAACGTAAGGCACCATGTACTATCTATAAGCGTATATTCTTGTATTAATGAAAATTCGTTGACAAAATTCACATTGGCATTTTGTGTAAAAGCCAATTCTGCACGTTTTATGGCATAAGCGCTATCATTGGTAATATATAAAAAGCCCCGAAAACCGAAATCCTGATCATTACGCGGGTATACCGACAAGCTGATGCATGATGTCCCGCTCACATCCACCGTATCAATAATATGAAAACGATAGAAATTGGGCGACAACGGCGACATAGGGCTCAGATACTCGTTTTCCAATACCATGATCCGGTTATCATAAATATTCGATCTGCCCACCATTCCATCCATAAACACACTAACCGTTTCTTGTTCAATAAAATCATGGAAATTAGCCATCTTCGCAGCAAGGAGATATTCTTTTTCCGCGCGAGGAGATTTACGGTAATAATGTTCTGAAATATGTTCGCGCAAAAATATTGGCAAGGACAAACGCCCTGTCTGTTTTGATGTATCAATATAATTGGTTAGAAATGGAAAATTACGGAACAATGGCCCGTTTCTGATACTATCATTTAAATCGTTAATTGATAATTGTATCTTTTCATATTTCTCATACTCATAAGTATTACGCGATTCAATGCGATTTTTATCCTTGTTATCAATTGCTTTCCGGATTAATTCTACAGCCGGATTATCGCGATTTCTATACCTAACACGCGTACCTGTTATCACAACACTTTCCAATTCTGTGGACAAAGGCTGCATTTTGACATCTAAAACGCCATCTTTTAATGCCTTCGCATCCATGGTTACCGGCTCGTAACCAATGTAAGAAAATATAATTCCTTCGGCTTTAACGTTGAATGTCAAGATATATTTACCATCAGCATCAGTCATTATTCCCACTCCCAATCGTGTAGGTAATAATGCCACATTGGCATACGGCAATGCTTCACCTGTTTTGGCATCAGTTATTGTCCCCCTGATGCGAATAGTTTGCTGTGCATTCAGAGAATTGAATTGGACAATAAATAGTATTGCGCAAACAATGAATTTACAAAATTTATTAAAAAACATACCGGATGTTGTGCCAATGATCAATTCTTAACGATCCTTTCCTTTACATTCATTCCTGTCTCAAGATTCATGCCCAACAATTCGACATATTCAACTTGTAAAGAATTGCTTGTTTTTGTTTTTACGTAAATCTGTCGTAAAACAGACAATTGATGATCGATTTCTATTTTGCAAATATATTGGTTATCAGAAGTCTTATCAACTATCACAGCTCGATCTTTAAATGCATTGAGACGAATAGAAGCTGTATGATAACCAGTACTAACAACTTTATACCCAAAAGCCATTTCCCATTGCACATAATTCAACTTATCCCGTTGCCCCGGCTTCTCCTCACGATTGATCCAATAAACAACTATCGGTTCTTTTTGACTCAATGCCCCACCGTCACTCAAATTGAAATCATAACATACAATGTTTTTATTGACACTACGTTCGATATGGAATAAACGATTGCTGGTAGCATACGTTTCATGCGGAGACAATTCTGATTCCAATCCGATTACCGAAGTGCAAATAAAACAAACAACGACTGTTGTAAAAAATACTTTCATGTCAAATACTTATCAAGAATTCAAATGTATAATTGGATGTAAACAAATTTAAGAAACCATACACCTATCAATTGCGATCGTTTTATCATGTATCCGTTTTGCGATGACCATTGCAGCCTGCTCACGACACGGAGCAAAACTTGGCCAATCATTCATGTCAATCAAATATATCAATCCATCCGGTGTGACAATCGCATCGCCACCATAAATATCAATCTTTAACAACTGAGCTGCCTGATTGGCAATATCCTGCAATACATTAATTTGAAACTCAGTATTCAGAATCTTTCCATTAAGGGACTCGTTTCCAAACTTACTATGTCCGCTTTCTGTCGGATAAAACCAATGAAAGAAATCGGTATCGAGTACACCATAAAATTTCACCAAATCGCCTACAATATGTTCGCTCAACACAGCTGTTTCAATGCCTCGACGCGCATATTCCCGGAGCATTTCACAACCTTCTTCTGCGTTACGGACAAAACTGACGTCCTCTTTATGGATCGCATGGAAATCGCCCCGCTTAATCCAAATATTTTGTTCGCCTACGAATTGGAAATAAACCGGAAGAGGATCACAAGTATTGACTGTAAGATTGGCAGGAACAAGAATCCCTGCATTATTTAATAAATTGGTCATGGCACTTCGATAACAATTTTCCGTACCATAGCCCGAATTAATAACTACAGCTCCTTGATCTTCCTTCTTTTGTAACATACGGGCAACTTTAGGATCACGAGCCATCGAAAAAACAAACTGTTCCTCAATTCCTGATAAACATGTTTCTTCTGTATATTCGTTTACATCATGCCCCAAATTCCGTAAGTACTTTGCTGTATGTTCAAAAATAGCACCGTCATTACCAATATGATTGGGTGAAAATTTATTATTGCGCCGTATTCCTGCAAAAAGAGACATAAGTGATCAATAATTGACTTAATAAAATGGTTTAATTATTTTCTCAAAACACCTAATGATACACACTTTACCACATTAAGCGAAAACAAGAAATAACAACTCTTGTTTAACTACAATTGTCAATGATTACTGACTCATCAAATAATATGCCAAAAACATACTATTTGGTATGTTGTATTTAATCATTTCACAATTAATTTGTTCCTATCTTAATTATTACATGAGAAATATATCTCATCTTCAATATTATCTACTATAAAACCAAACAAGTATATAATCTCTCCAAAAGAGCAACAAATTTTTCACAAAAGGCTAAATTGCTCATGAAAATCATATATAATGCAAATATAATTTAAAAATCTAAACCTTTTCCTATTTTTACCGTATATAAATTAAAATCAAATTTATTTTATACATTTGCATACTAATTAGTATGCGTTTGATTCATCATCTATGATTACCAAGAGCGAAGATACTCGCGAACATATTTTAAGCGTTGCCTTTGAACTTTTTCTGCTAAAAGGCTATAAAGAAGTAACAATGAGCGAACTAGAGAAAGCGACCGGACTTACCAAAGGAGCATTCTATCATCATTTTAAAGATAAACTGGAGATATTTGAAGCTGCTATATCCGAAAAAACCGTTAAAATGCAATTCCGGCCTGACGCAGAATGGTTAAAGCGAGTATCCCTGCAAAAATTTATTGAAACTTATGTGACGCATAGCGAAAAAATCGCCCGCTATTTACTAAACAACCTACATTTTAACTATGCCGATTTACAATTCACTAGCATCATTTCAGATATAGTGAATTATATGCCAAACTTTAAAGAGCGCCTAGTCAAACAGACTACAGAAGACATAAGCATGTGGGAAAGTGTAATTTTCAGAGCTAAAGAAAATAACGAAATTCGTAGTGATATTGAAACAACCGCTCTTGCATACACCTTTGCAGGTGTCACCAATTCTTTGCAAAAGAACTTAATTATAGCTAAATCGCCCCAATACTCATTAAGCATTATACATCTACAATTTGATCAACTATATTCCTTGATTAAAAAATAATTTTTTCTTCATATACTAAATGGTATGAAATTTGTTTTAATCGCAAAATGAACAGTTGTTCATTTTACCTGATCCGTAAGCATAAAAACAAACATTCTGCCATTATTCGCGTTTTCTATCGCAATATGAAGGTTCCTATTTTAAATAAAATTATACCCGTTATAGGTTTCTCATTGTTGCCCATGCTGTCAATAGGGCAATCATTGAATTTGCGGCAAACTGAGAAATCAAAAATGCTGTCATACAACATCAAGAACATATCGGACAATAATTTTACTGTATCCCCATTGGCCAAACGCGATCTTGCCTTGTACAATCTTAAAAATTCACTATATTATCCAGTAGAGATTCGTGAATCAAAACCAACGGCTTTGGGTAGGGCAAAATATTCATCCACAGAAACCCGTCATCCTTGGGTCGCAGCATATGAAGTGATAGGAATGAATGTCGGCTTACATCTTTTCGATCGTTATGCCCTCGACGCCGAATATGCCCAAACCACTTGGGATACCATTAAATACAATTTCCGGCACGGGCCTGTGTGGGACAATGACAATATTTCAACCAACTTGTTTTGGCATCCTTACACAGGCAGCTTATACTTCAATGCAGCGCGTAGTAATGGCCTCAATTTTTGGACATCCATTCTTTACGCATTTGGCGGAAGTTTCTTGTGGGAATATTTCGGAGAAAGTGAACCGCCATCAATCAATGACCTAATCGCTACTCCTATTGGTGGTATTGCATTAGGTGAAATCACTCACCGTATATCCTATCTGATTTTGGATGACAGCAAATATGGCTGGGCGCGCTTTGGACGAGAATTGGCAGCGGGCATTGTTTCACCAATGGGATTACTCAACCGGCTCTTTTATGGTGATGCATGGCGCCACCGTCCCGTATGGACCGATAAAGAGAATACCCCACATTACTATGAACGACAACCTTTTCTTCTTGAGGTGGATGCCGCTATCCGTTATGTGGACGATGTCGACGGCACCAGGGGTAGTGCTGACATGGCTCTTGGCATGCGGATGATATACGGCCAACCCTTCACCGGAAACGTTCGTAAGCCTTACGATTATTTCACCTTTGGCATTATGTTCGATATCTTTGGCAACCAGCCACTCGTATCTAATGCCAATGCTCTTGGTCTGCTTTGGGGACATGAATGGGGTGAAAAATCAAACTATTGGCTGGCCGGAGCATTCCAGCACTTTGATTATTACGATGCTGATCCTGTGGTGGAAGGAGGCAAACGACCTTACGAATTTGCCGAAACAGCATCATTTGGCGGAGGATTACTTTACAAACGCCAGCCCGACGAAAATAAACCCGCTAAGTTCTTTGGTGGTATCTATGCCAACGCGGTTTTACTCGGGGCCAGTGAATCGGATTATTATATGATCGACCAGCGAGATTATAACCTGGGCAGCGGCTACAGTGTTAAGCTCCATGGATTGTTTATGCCTTGGAAACGCTGGGGATTCTACATAGCAATGAAACATTACCAGTTTTACACATGGAAAGGCTATGGATCGCCTGAAGAAGAAAGAAACGGCTTACCCGCCGAGGCAAACTATCATTATGCCAATGTACAGGGTAACAAAGGCAATGCCCGGCTATCTTTTGTCAATACCCGCATTGACTTTCAAATCTCACAAAAATTCCATATCAGTTACGAGGAATTGTATTATACCCGTCGTACACATTATGAATATATGGATGACGTAAAAATGTCATCAACAGAAAGCCGTATCCGATTAACATATAACTTCTTAAGCAGATAATATCAAAGTTATACAGTATTAACTTGTATTATACCACCGGTAGTGCATTTAGAAAATGAGGTTTCATCTATTATTTTGGCTAAAGCCCTTATGATGAGTTAAATTTGTAACCGTCAGCTAAAGCTGGACGGCAATGAAAATCAGCACATTCATTGCCGTTGGATGAATCCAACGGATGATAAATACAATATTATTAAGGCTTTAGCCAAATTGCAATTTAGAGGTTTTTATCCAAATGCACTACGAGTATTATACCATATAATATATGCATCCAATGTGAACGATCGTTTACTTTTAATACGCTTGAAATAAGTAACTTAACAACAATAATGTTAAAATTTTCGCAAAATACAAATTCTGGCATACAATTTGTAACTAAAAACATTGTGAACGATTGTTCACTATTTTTAAAATAGTTCTTTGAATATCAACAATACTAATGATTAAGCAATATCGAAGTATATATTTTTCATTTTGTGAACAATTGTTCATTTTTTAACGAAAAAATGCCAAGTTTGGCATATAATTTGTGCAAAAGTTATGTGAACAATCATTCATTATTTAAATAGTTTTATGAAAGACCGGAAAGAATATATCGTAGAAAAAGCGTTTGATGTGTTCATGAATAAAGGATATGACAGCGCATCTATCACCGTGCTGCAAAAAGAGTTAGGCATGTCGCGCGGAGCTATGTACCGGTATTTCAAAAGCAAGGATGAACTGTTCATCGAGGTCATTGACAAGTATGTTATCGGGCTGATCAATCGTTTCAGGCCAAAAGTTGCCGAAGATCTGACATTGATTGAAATGATAGAATACCTCTATCGCTATCAAAAACGGATAATGATTGCGCTTGACAAGCAGAATCTTAAAGTTCGGTTTCTGAATTTTACCGCATTGATTATACAGGCTGCCAAGCATTACCCCGGATTCATTGAAAAAATGGAAACAGTAAAATCCGAAAGTTTAAGATTGTGGAAAAAGGCAACCCTGAACAGTCTGGAAAAAGAGGAAATACGGGATGATATACGGGTTGACATCATAGCCGGCTTTTTTTCGGCAGGATCAACCAATCCCGAAATGGTTGACCGAGATCATGAAGAAAATTTCTCACAACGTGCCGAGACTTGGAAACGGGATATGGAATACCTATACAGTTTAATCAAAAAATAAAGTTTTTTTTCAAGACACAGTGAACGATCGTTCACGTCAAAAATAACAAAATCAATAAAATAAGTAATAGTAAGTAACCCTTAAATTAAAGTATCATGAAAAAGTTAGCAGTAACATTAGCAGTAGTTTTAGGCCTCGGGTTTACCACGGTAAATGCGCAAGACATCAGTGCAGGCATCAAGGCCGATGCCAACATTTCGAATTTTATCCTGAAGGATATGGGTGATGTAAGTAGCAACATGAAATTCGGCGCAAGCCTTGGGGGATTCATGAAAGTAGATATTACCGAACATTTTGCAGTACAACCTGAATTGTTGTTTCATTACAAAATGAGCGAAATAGAATTATTAGGAGACAAAACCGACTTTGAATATTGGGGAGTTGAAGTACCCGTGTATGCAGTAGGACAATGGAACGCTGGTAATGGTAGATTTTATGCTGGAGTAGGCCCATATATTGGTTGCGGATTTAGCGCCAAATACAAAACAGGTGATATCGACTTATATGATACAGATTATATGAAACGCTTGGATTTTGGCGGTGGAGCCACTATCGGATACGAATTTGGCAACGGTATTCAAATCAATGCCGGGTATAAAATCGGATTTTTGAATATGCTCGATACCGACGGCGATGCAAAGATGCTTCCACAAACAGTCAGCTTAGGCGTAGGATTTAGGTTTTAATTCAAAAATTTTTTAACAACAAACATACCGATTGGTATTCATTTTATCAGGGGTGTGTAAAGCACCCCTGCATTAAACAGATAATCAATATTATCGAACAATCATTATCAAAACGCCATCATGAAAAAAAGAGTAATCATACCGATTGTTATTACCGCTCTTGCTGTAAATTTAAAGATGTACGGGCAAACTTCTCTCACACTGCATGAATGTGTGCAAATAGCTGTCGAACAAAACATCAACGTGGACAAAGCTCGATTGAACAAAGAAAAAAGCGCTTATATGGTGACCGAAACACGTTCGTCCTACTTGCCACAAGTAAGCGGTTCGGGATCGTTCCAAAACAATGTAAAATTGCCTGTAACTATGCTTCCCGGTGATTTTATGGGACAACCCGGCACATTTATTCCACTGAAGATGGGAATACGCTACAATACATCCGTAGGTGTATCTGTCAACCAAGTGTTATATAA
>JAVBPN010000382.1:0-4549 GCA_031549585.1 Bacteroidales bacterium | reverse complement strand
TAAAGTTGACCTATAGCCGCATTCAAAAATGCAGTGGTCATGATGTTGATCCCGTCAAAATCAAGTTCAACAGTCATATCCGACTTCAATAGCGGATCTATCAGTTGAAACACCTTTTCGCCATCATCGGTAGATACTGCTGTATCTATTCCTATAACGTTCGCAACGATAAACTTTTGAGAATTCATATCGCAAATGTATTAAAAAATATCATCCAATGGGAAATCTTCTTGTTTCAACGAATAAAATGACCTATCGTCCAAATTAAATTCAATATTTACAATGGTTCCGGGAAATGAATCCGAAAATATTTTGGTATCGGTTTTTTCTTTCCGGTATTCCCAGAATCCATCAGCAGAAACAATCTGTACTTTTCCCTTGTTCAATTTGATAAACTCAAACATGATATTCAAACCGAGTCCTCCGGGTATATCCCCCGTTTTGGTCGTATTGCCGTCTTTTAACGCCCACTCAATAGCTTCCGAACCCGAAAAGTTTTGTTTTAGATATTCGTTGACATTAGCTTTGATGGTTTTTCCCATATCCACAATAGTTATATCTAATCGTTTGGTGGCTTTTCCTGGATAATATTGCCCGCAAGTATAGATGTGTTCGCAACGACCGTGAGTACGTGCGTTTTCATAAAGTTCAAAGATACTTTCGGCAATCTTTTCGCCTAATTTTCGACTGTGTTTCGGAAAATCTGGTTTAGAAAGCAACTCATTTTTGATGTATAGCATAAAAGCGGCGGCTTCCGAAGGAAGAAATTTTTGATAGGAAATAATGGTATTGTTCCGATCAGGTTCTGCCTTGAGCCCGAATTCTGCCGAAAGAAATCGGTTGCGCGAAAACAGGTTTGAATGATCATCCCTTAATCCTTCAATACTAAAGGTTTTGCCTGTTTTGCGATGAAAAGACAAAATAGCACCCAGCAAAGCAGAAAGATTAGCTTCGAGCCATGTTACATTGGTAAAATCCAAAACAATATTTGAATCGTCTGTATTGTTCAATTGCTGGTGTAGCACTATCAATTTCGAATAACCTGTAAAATCACTGCATGTTCTACTTGGAAAATATATTGTCATATTCGGTATTGTTAAATTCATATAGTTTTTAAGTACATACAAGAATTTAAATATTTGATTCTCAGATATTAATTTTCATAGAAACTATAGTAAATTAACAATGCCATAGTTTCTTTTTGGACATGATTATTATATATTTTCGTGTTTCGGCAAAGATATCTTGAGAATTTTATTTAATAGCTTTTGTCCCTTCAAATTTATGTTTTGTCTTGACGCTGTTCAAAAAGCTTGTTTTAAGCGGAACGGCAAAGCCTTTATGCCAATAATTATAGAGTTTCGGCTGAATTTATAATTCAGCCGAAACTCTATAGTTTTAGATAATCATTTTTACTCTATTTATATAATGGTCCGTATGCGGTACATGCCCGATAGTCGGAACCTTCCAAATCAGAACCATAGGCAGCCCATGCAGAGGGACGGAAGATATGTTCTTCGTCTACATTATGCATGCATACGGGTATAGAGAACATTGAAGCAAGTGAAATCAAATCTGCTCCAATATGCCCATAACTGATGGCTCCATGATTGGCTCCCCAATAGTTCATGACAGAATAAGCATCTTTGAAATGTCCTTTTCCCGTTGTTCTTGGCACAAAGAATGTTGATGGCCACGTTTTGTCCGTACGCTTGTCAATAATGTCGAATACATGATCAGGGAATGTGGCTGTCCATCCTTCGGCGATTTGTAAGACCGGGCCTAATCCTTTCACCAAATTTAGGCGACACATGGTTACTGGCATGCCTGGTTTGGTTAGAAATTTAGATGAATATCCTCCTCCACGGAAATATTCCAATGAAGAAGGCCCCCATTGGGTAGCTGACAACATTTTATCAACTTCTTCACCGGTAATTTCCCAGAAAGGCTTCATGATGGGTTTCCCGTCGCGTGATTGTTGCCCGGTTCCGTCCAATGTGCAAGAACCGGAATTGATTAGGTGGATTGCGCCGTCTTTCAGTGCGCCATCCGGTTTCCAACCGCTTACCCGCTCAATAGCTTCCGGACTCCAATATGTCCTCACATCGGCAAACATTTGGGCATTGTTGGTCAACAGATAACCCAACAGCATCGACATAGCGTTGAGATAGTCGTTTTCGGTAGCGAAGACAAAAGGTGACCTGATGCCATTCCAATCAAACGATGAATTAAGGATTGCTTCCGAAAAATCGCCATTGGGGAGGAAATCAGTCCATTGGCGTTGTCCTTGAAATCCGCCAGCAATAGCGTTGTGTCCCAATGCTTCTTCTCCAAACCCTATTTTGTTGAGTTGATCGTTGCCAATCATCAGGTCGCGCATGATTAATGTCATTTTTACAACAAATTCCCAATCTTCATCCTTTTGCTGGCGGTTGCGGCGAATGGATTCTGGATTGTGGTCGGGAAGTTCACGGGAAGCGCAATTTTTCTTTGTCCATTCCAACGCTTTTTTGTATTCTTCCTGATCGTAGATATTCTGCTGTACGCGGCGAAGAATTTCCGAACAATCTACATATTCCGTCCGCATGCCAAAATATTCCTGCAGAAAATCGGGATTTACCTGTGATCCGGCAATACCCATTGAAACAGTGCCAATAGCCAAGTATGATTTACCTTTCATCATGGCTACCGCCAATCCGGCTTTAGCAAAACGCAACAATTTTTCCTGAACATCCTCAGGAATCAATGAGTCACCACTGTCTTGGACATCCCGTCCGTAAATGCCAAAGGTTGGCAACCCTTTTTGATTATGTGCCGCCAATGCAGCAGCCAAGTAAACCGCCCCGGGGCGTTCTGTTCCGTTAAATCCCCAAATGGCTTTGGGAATCAACGGATTCATATCAATGGTTTCCGATCCGTAACACCAACAAGGGGTGACGGATAACGAAAGCCCGACATTTTCCTGTTCGAATTTTTCGGCACAATCAGCCGCTTCTTTTACACCGCCGATACAAGTGTCGGCAATCACGCACACTACAGGCGAACCATCGGGATAACGCAGATTTTGGCTGTAGAATTGGGCTACTTGGCGTGCCATATTCATGGTGGTACCTTCCAACGATTCGCGAATACCTTTTCTCCGCCCATCGATAACGGGGCGTATACCTATTTTTGGATAATTTATTTTTTGCATGGCTTGATAAATTTTAATTATTTTTCATTTCCCCATAATTTGGGATCATTTCCTTTATTTTTTCTCCACTCGTGACGCCACATGTGGATTTCGCTGGTTCCAATCATCGGTTTCGGTTTTCTGAGTTCTTTGCTGGGAGCAGCAGGTAAAGAGGTTGCTTCAGACTGATACCAATATGCAACAGAACCCAGATCCAACGTCATGTTGTTGTTGTGCCCATGTTCAATGGTTAGTTTCAATGATTTTTCGAAGAAGACCGGATCATTGATGAAAAAACGGTAAACATGTGTACGGCCCAACCAGCCGATGTCGTTATTGACACGTGGGTATCCATAGTAAGGGTGATAGAAAGGTTCTTTGGGGCACCATGATGTATTGAAGAAGTCTTCTGTGCCGGTTCCTATCAGGCTGGGAATGGTTTCGCCATCAATATACCACATATCGTCGCCTTCGCCATACCACATGGGAGAAGGGCAATGAACGTAATAATTCACGCCTACAAAATGACCTTTTCCTTTGATGTCGGCAAATACATAATTGTCTTTACCATCTTTGTTTTCTCCGGGTTTACCTACAACTCCCCATTCAGTTTCTCCTTCAGGCAAGGCTTCTGTCAATTCATGATTGTACCAAGCGTGGAAACGTCCCAAATCTTTTGGTAATTCTTTGGTTTCTACATAATCTATGTAATAGTAAAAGGCATCAATCGTTTTTCCGGTTTGGTTTTCAATTTCAATGCGAGCGCCTTTGGCAAATGGCATAGAAAAATAAGAAACCATCCCCGTACCATTTGATGGGCCGGCGGCTAAAGGAAACGAGGAAAAGTTATACCGTTCTTCCCAGCCTTGTCCGAAAAACGGGCCAATAGGAGATTCTACCGAAGGATTCGCGTTCCCATCCCAATACATGCGGAGAATAATATCATTACGGCTCAGCCTTTCGGGTGCAGGAGCTATGGTGATCCAAATGTGGTTGATGATTCCCGCCCCTTTTACATCGAAAAGCACTTTCGTTTCGCCATCTTTAATTCCGCTTAGGCGGTCATCGTTATTTCCTGTTTTGTCATAACTGCTTACTCTTTTGTTTTTGAGTCCTTGGCGTATTTTCGCCAGATCATACATTTCATTGCCCATTTCCTGTCCAAAGCTCGGTAGAAAGATGAACATACAGATTGAAATAAATACAAGAACTTTTTTCATGTTTTTAGTTTGATTAGATTATGATTATTGATTCATTCGTTTTTGCCGGTTATATATCCGGCTTCGTCAAGCATAGCCCAAGCCAACAGCTCATAAAATGTATGATGAGTTGTATCAATCCGCAATAAATCTATGATTTCCTCATCATGCAGGCTTT
>JAVBPN010000074.1:0-11533 GCA_031549585.1 Bacteroidales bacterium | reverse complement strand
CGTTATAGCAAAAATCCGAAACAACGCCAGATGATCGTAAAAGCAGTAGAACTGTGTCGTGAAATACAGAAAAAAGCCTCATTGCAAGAAGACAAGAAATATGCGGAAAAATTAATTGAAGACGCGACAAGCATACTCCTTACCATACAATTAGAG
Source organism: Bacteroidales bacterium (assembly GCA_031549585.1). Taxonomy (GTDB): domain Bacteria; phylum Bacteroidota; class Bacteroidia; order Bacteroidales; family UBA4181; genus JAIRLS01. The sequence goes on along the minus strand of JAVBPN010000074.1, from coordinate 11,377 downwards.
AAAAACAATTTGCCCGGCAAACCGGTACTTGCTTCGGTTTCATACAAAAATCTGAACACCTTATACATCAACATATATAGATGTACGGCTAAAGATATCGAAACACTTGGAGGCTATAATACAAAAAATGTACAGGAAGCAAAAAACCTGTTGGCTAAATTGCCAAGAAAAGCGCAGCAACAAATTATATTACCCTTACAAGTTGATTATCAAACCTACAATGTAGATGTAAAAATTGATTCTTTACCTGTAGGAACTTACTTAATCGTAGCAACAGATAGGCCCAGCCCCATTCGGGATAAACTAAAAGTATTTTCGTATAATCCGGTGCAAATGACCAATATCAAACTTCTGCAACGGGTTTCTACAGAAGGGCACATGGAAGCCTATGTGGTACATGCTGAGTCCGGAAAGCCATTGCAAGAAATAACGGTAGATGTGTTACGCAAGGAATACAACCGGCAGGAAAGCCAGTATGTGGAACGAGTGATTCAAACGACAAATACTGATACTTGCGGAATCGTTGACATTCCATTCGAGCAGAATTATAACAATTTGCTCCGGATAACCCATGGGGATGATGTTTTAGTTGAAAACTTACGATATCAATATTATTATGGTGGAAAAGAAAAGAATCCCCGCACGGTATTATTTACCGATAGGGCAATTTATCGGCCCGGACAAACCGTATATTTTAAAGGCTTGGTATATGAAAGCAATGGCGATGGCGAAAACCAAATTGTGACCAAGAAAAAGGTAAGTGTCAAAATTCAAGATGTGAATGGAAGAGAAATAGCCAAGCAAGAATTGACCAGCAATGAATATGGTTCATTCAATGGCGTTTTTACCATTCCGCAAGGACTGTTAAACGGAAATATGGCCATTATCGCCGAGAATGGTTCGGTGGGTTTTCAAGTAGAAGAATACAAACGTCCCACTTTTGAAGTGAAAATGCTTCCCGTAGCAAATAACTATCGTTTAGGAGATATGATAACACTGATGGGAGATGCCAAAGCATTAGCAGGATATCCTGTAGATGAGGCAATGGTACAATACCGGGTAACGCGTCATGTCGAATACCGCCCATTCAAACGTTGGTATATTTATCCGCCCATGGTCAATGAACAAAGGCAAATTGCTTCCGGGAAAATCCAAACAGACGAAAAAGGTCAATTCACCATTATTTTCAAAGCTGAAGATTCGGATATCAAGAGCGGCGATTTGATTTATATATACGAATTAACAGCAGATATCACCGACCTAAACGGCGAAACGCAGAGTACGACCCAAGAAGTGAAACTCAGCCGGAATCCCATATTGCTTAAAACTGGGATTCCAGACAAAATAACGGCAAACATTACAGACAGCCTGAAATATAGTTTCTCTACGACCAACCTTTCCGGAACACCCACTCCGGCGGATGTGCAAGTAAACCTTTTTGCGCTTAAAGGTCCCGGCGGGATCATTCGAGACCGTTTAAATTCAGAAAACAAACCAGACACGGTGATCATGACGCGGGAAGAATTCAAAAGATATTTCCCACACGACGCCTATGGCGACGAAATCAATCCGGAAACATATCTTACGGAACATCAAATGGCCTCATGGAGTTTTAATACGCAAAAGCGATCTAAAATCGACCTTGACACATTAAAGAACGCTCCGGCAGGTTGGTATTTGGTTCAACTAAAGGCGACCTCAGGGGAATATTCCATTACCGACTCTATTTATTTCCACTTCCGGCGTTACAACGATCCCATTGCAAACATGGATGAATGGCTCACTACCATAAAAAGCTCCGGGGAGCCGGGAGATACGGCAGTATTTCTTGTAGCGGGAGGAGCTCCGGAGTCACTTATCCGGTATGATATCCTATTCAAAGATCAAGTAGTTGAACGCAAATGGATCACCGTTGATACAATTCCCCAGGAATTGCGTTTCCCGGTAACTGAAACATACCGGGGAGGTTTTGCCGTACAATTTGCCATGGTCCAAGAAAACAGGGCATATGCCTCGCTTCAGGAAATACAAGTGCCTTATACCAACAAACAATTGGATATCGCATTTACCACTTTCCGTGGGCAATTGCTGCCCGGCGAAAAGGAAAAATGGACATTAACCGTGAAAAACAAAAAAGGTGGACGAGAAGCCGCTGAAATGGTAGCAACTTTGTATGATGCCTCCTTAGATGCTTTTGTTCCGCACCAATGGACAGACCAATCATTCTTTTACCCGGCACGGTCACACCGGAAATATTCGTGGAATTATAAACAAAGGTGGGAATCTTTTGCATATCCTTATAATTTGATCATGCCGGAACATTTTACACCATATTATTCAATGTCTTATGATCAATTGAATTTGGTTAGTCGAATGCGAAATAAGATGTCGATGAGAGCTATGTCGGGGACTGTTACTTTGGATATTGTATCAAATGAGATGGTCATGGAAGAATCTGTTCCCGTTACCCGCCAAGAAGAATCACCACCATCGCCAAAAGCATACGGCATTGCTGATGATGCAATGGCAGAAATGTCTGGAGATATTGATTTCAGCCGCATCAAGACGGAAAAAGAGGCATCCGCCCTTACCGCAATTCCATTACGTACCAATTTCAATGAAACGGCTTTCTTTTATCCTGAATTGCGCACCAATGAAAAGGGTGAAATTTTAGTGGAGTTTACCGTTCCAGAAGCTCTTACTCGTTGGAATATGCTGGGATTTGCCCACACCAAAGACTTCAAAATAGGCAATGTAACCAACAGCCTCGTTACGCAAAAACAAGTAGCCATCAATGCCAATCTTCCCCGTTTCTTTAGGCAAGGCGATACGCTGGTACTTTCGGCCAAAGTAAACAACCTTACCGGAAACGATTTAAAAGGCAATGCATTATTGCGTTTATATGATGCTTTCACCATGCAGCCTGTGGATGCACAGATGTTGAAAACAAAAGGTACACAAGAATTTTCAGCAAAAGCCGGACAAAGTGCAGGCGTGCAATGGAAATTAGTGATTCCTGAAAATTTGCAAGCGGTTACTTACCGGCTCACCGCTCAGGCTGGCAATCATACCGATGGCGAAGAACGGAGCGTTCCAGTGCTCACAAACCGGATGTTGGTCACCGAATCAATGCCATTTTTGGTACGAGGAGAACAACAAGGTGATTTTCGTTTTGAAAAGTTGGCCACACAGCAGTCAAATACTTTGAAAAATCATCGTTTAACATTAGAATATACGTCTAATCCGGCATGGTATGCAGTACAAGCCTTACCATATCTGATGGAATATCCTTATGAATGCGCTGAACAAACATTTGCCCGTTTTTATGCTAATGCTTTAGCATCAACCGTTGTCAATAGTTCGCCGCGTATCAAACAAATATTTAACCAATGGAAATCTATCCCCGACAGCAAATCGCTTGTTTCAAATCTGGAGAAAAATCAAGAATTAAGGCAGGCCTTGCTGGAAGAAACGCCATGGGTGGTACAAGCAACCAACGAAACCGAACGCAAAAAACGGCTCGGACTGTTGTTCGATCTTAATCGCATGGCAGGGGAGCAAAAACGTGCTTGGGATAAATTGCTGGCGATGCAAGGAGGCAACGGTGGCTTTCCGTGGTTTGCCGGACAACCTGAAGATCGTTTTGTTACACAACACATTGTAATCGGCTTAGAACATTTGAGCCATCTCCGGGCATTTCCCCAATACGAAGAAGCTACTGCGATGATACAAAAAGCGCTGTCTTATTGTGATGCCCGTATTAACGAAGACTATAAAAATGCACTTAAAACATTTGCCATAGGTCAAAACAGAACTCAACCACACATAGGAGCTATACAATTGCATTACTTGTATATGTGCAGCTTCTCAAGGCATCGTCCAATGGATGACCAGAAAGCTTTTGATTTTTACCTGAACCAAGCCGAAAGGTATTGGGCTCGGTTTGATTTGTACGAACAAGCCATGACTGTTTTGATCATGCATCGGTTCGGAAAAACCGATGTGGCGCAAACGATCCTCCGGTCATTGAAAGAACGTGCTCAGGAAACCGATGATATGGGTATGTATTGGGTAAATAACCGGCGCGGATATTTTTGGAATCAAGCGCCCATTGAGACGCAAGCGCTGATGATCGAGGCATTCTTTGAAGCAGGGAGTGATGCCCATGCCATTGAAGAAATGAAAATATGGCTGCTCCGCAACAAACAAACCAACGATTGGAAAACCACCAAAGCCACAACAGATGCCATATATGCCTTATTGATGACAGGTGAAAACCTGTTGGAAAACAGCAAGCCTTTGGATATCCGCATCGGAGGAAAACCTTTGGATAAAGTGGTGAAAGAACCTTTGCGTCCCGAAGCCGGAACCGGTTATGCGAGCACTTCGTGGAACGGAAAAGATATCAACAGTGGCTTGGCCTCCCTTCGAATCATCAATCCCAACAATGGAATTGCGTGGGGTGCTATGTATTGGCAATATTTTGAACAGTTAGACCGAATCACCTCTTCCGAAACCAATTTGAAAATAAGCAAACAGCTTTATATCAAACAAAATACAGAAAATGGCAAGCAATTGATTCCTGTTAATGATGGAAATCGTGTCCATGTAGGTGATATAGTTACCGTTCGTTTGGAATTACGTGCCGATCGAGATTTCGAATACGTTCACTTGAAAGATATGCGTGCGGCAAGCTTTGAGCCGATTAATACTTTATCGGGTTATCGCTACCAGGGAGGATTGGGATATTACGAAAGCATTAAAGATGCAGCAGTCAACTTCTTTATCAGCAATCTGTCCAAAGGAACTTATGTATTCGAATATGATTTGCGGGTAACCCATGCAGGAGCATTTTCCAATGGCATCACGACATTCCAATGTATGTATGCTCCCGAGTTCAATGCGCATAGCGAAGGAATACAGGTAAAAGTGGAAGCTCAATAATATCCTATCAGATCGTTATTGCTTAATCGCTTTCATGGTTTTTGTTTACATTTTTTCCTTTTTCAACATTAAATGAAGATGTTGCACGTATAATTTTTCCATCTTTTGTCAGTCCTTCTATCGTCACCTGGAATTCTCCTGTAAAGCTGGAAGTATTAAACGGAATCTGTATTGAAGGCTTTCCTTGAGTTTGAACATCCGGATCCCAAAGAAGCGTATGGCGATAATCCGGAATCTGGTCATGTTTTTTTTCTTCATTCGAATAATCCGGAACGTAAAATCGTCTATGGGTCTGTGTCCCTTCATAATCGATAATTTGAGTCGACGAATCCAAGTCCAAACTTGGATAGTTATTACGATATGTTGAAAAAGAAACTATTCCATAAAAGGCCACCCCACCAAAAACACATACTTGAGGATAAAGATCTATTCTCTGAACCAAAAGAGGATTATAGTTATAAATTAGTTGATGATTTAAAATCGGTATACCGTCCAATAATACAAGCGGCGTACCGAAATCTCTGTAACTCCCTCTATCGACAGCCATTTCCAAGGTACGATTTCGACGAAAACGAATGCCTGAAACAAATTCTGTAATTACCTCACCCATAGTTGGAAACCTCGTATAATCATCTAATGCATAGCTGACAACGGCTTTCCCTTTATAGTACGAATCTAAATTACTTTGGACATTCAAAGAATCTCCTGTAAATGAATATAAAATTTGCAACGCCACGTTACGTTTTAATAATTGATCAACATAAATCGAATCAAGCTGTAAAACAGGCAATTGTTTTGTAACATGATTTTGTATAAATGGAGATTCAATATTTACTCTATATTTCCCTCCCGACAGGTCAGATACCGCTGTTACAACTTCATTTACACCGGAAGTATATGTCGTATAGAATGACACTTGTGCTTTTGAATCTACCCAACCAGCAAACATACGAACACCTTCACCCAAAAATGCAAGAAAAGGAGTTAGTGATCCCACTGGTACATCTTCTTTATTTTGTGTGTCTGTGATTTTTCCTGTAATAATATGACCTTCGTATTCAGGAGAAAAAACATTAGAAAATTTCCCATCAGACGATTCAAGCGATTGATTTCCCCATGACTGAATGTAATTTGTCCCATAAATAGGTATTGATTCTCTTTCTGTTATTGAAACCGAAAGTGTCCAAATATTTTCAGGCAAATCGTTTATATGCAAATTTCCCTGATCTCTTGTAACATAAGTAGTTTTATCCGTAGACAACGAAAATGTATTGCCCTGACCAACTTCAACAGATGGGGCATGGTCCGATTTCGCTTCTCCTGTATTTACAGTTGACTGGAATAAATTAACAATTCCAATATTCTTCTCAAAAAAAACTTCGGCACTTTCATTTCTCATAAACCGGGTATAAGCAATTAATCGATAATATCCGGTTGGGATATTCGGAGGCAATTCCATCCAACCATCTCCAACCCCATCAGATAACTCAATTTTAACCTGAGCAAGAGATTTAGATTCATCTAATAATTCAACATACGCAACCTTACTAAAAGATAAAGGATTCTTATTGGTATCAACTGTAATAAGTTTCATCCAAAGTAATTCGCCCGCCAGATATAATTGTTTGTCAGTTTGCAGGTATATTCGTTCATGCAAAATATCGTCCTTACCCTCAGCAAAAAGAGGAATGGAATAAATCAATAACAAATAAACATATCTTCTCATTATGCCTTAATGATGGTTATTCGGCCAAAAATCAGGTCTTTTCTTTGTCCCTTCTACAGTACAATCCACACATTCGAGTGGTGCCCAAAGATGATTTCCAGTATAATTGAACATATATATTACCTTTCCAACCGTATCTGGAGATTCAGAAACGTTTTGATAACAATGCGAAAAAAGCGGTTCATATATATTTTCTGATCGCTCAATAAACCTTCCCTTGACTGACGTTGTAGAAACCTCCACAAATCCAGCCACTACCACGTCCGGATTGGTAGTACAAACAATATTCCCTTTCATTTCCGAAGGAATAGGCGAAAAAATACTTCCTGTTTGTTCTGAATTTTTTTTTCAAATTCGCATAATAATCGTGAGCTTCCTTTCGTACCATATTTTGTCTGACATATATATAATACAACACAGAAAATCGATTATCCGAAGGATTAAATTGTGCCAATGTCAATTCTGATATTTTGTTATCAGTTAATCTTGCTGTTGACCCCAACGACAAACTATTTGACTCGAACGATTTCCAACAATAATAACGATTGTTCTCCTCAGTAAACCAGACCAATTTACCACCAATATATCTGGCATTACCCCTTAACGGAGCCATAATTTCCCAATCCTCTTTGTATGACCAAAGGTAATAGTGTGATTGATTTTGAGGATCGCGGGTAGAAACGCAAATATGAACCGGTTGCCCAAGGGCTTCTTTCTTCCACGAAATACTGTCTATTTCAGGAGTGAATAAAGGAGTTAAATATTCAGATTGATATTCCTCTCCATCTAATAATATTTTTAAGCGGTATGCTTTGTCTGGGTTCAATTGTCTTGTCTCAACCATGTATTTACCTTTACCAACGAGTACCGAAGGCATTTGTGTGCCGTCATTACATTCAACAGAAAGTATTGCATGATTAACATAAGCCAAATCATTGATTTGATCGGTTAATCGTACTCCTTTACTCAATGTAATATATGTTGTATCGTTCGTTATGATGCCTTCAACTGCCAATATGTCAACCAATGTTCCATTTCCTGCATCTTCATATTCTGTGATACAACCCCATGAAAAAATTAAGAGAAAGAGAATATATAAATAGGATGTCCGCATGGGTTAAAATTTAATATTATAAGAAATGTAAGGTATTGGAACACCAAAAATGGATAATTTATAACCATTGATCTTCCCATCTTCAGCAACATAATAAATAGAATATGCATTCTTCCTGCCGGTCAAATTGTATACACCAAAAGAAAGAGAACTATGTGTAAGTTTTGTAAGCCGGTGGCCTGCTTCAATATTAAAAGCAATATCTACCCGAAAAAAATCCGGAACCCGATGTTGATTTCTGTCCGCATAATAAACGGCTTGTCCTCCTGCGTATGGATATTTGGCAACAGGTAAAGTGATAGGCCGTCCCGTATTATAATCGCAATTCAAAGAAAAACTATACCGATGAGTAAATTTATAATTACTGACAAACTTAACCTCGTGGGGCTTATCAAAATCAGCTGGATACCATTCATCAGAGTTCCCACCTGAACTTGTTTCCTCTTTTCGATGCAGCAAAGTCCGCGAATAAGTATAACTGATCCATCCATTGAGCCGTCCTTGTATTTTTTTTACCATCAACTCAACCCCATAAGCCTTGCCTTTAGTTCCGACTATCTCCGTTTCCAAATGATGACTCATCAATAATTCCGCACCAATTCGATAATCGGGATAATTGTTCATCATTTTATAATAGCCCTCAATAGACGTTTCAATTGCATTATTTGCAAAATTTTTGAAAAATCCGGCAGCAAATTGTGTCCCTGTTTGCGGCAGGATATTCACATCAGACAATTTCCAAGTATCTGTGGGCGACATTATGGTATTGTTTGAAATCTTATGAATATATTGCCGCATGGTATTAACTCCCGCTTTGACAGACATGCTTTCCCCAAAAGCATACCGGAACGAAAATCGGAATTCCGGACCGTGATATGTTTTTATCATACCACGACCAACCGAATCAGTCGCTAAAATGGTTCCTAAAGAAGGCAAATAATCCGAAGAATAAGTATTGTATATACGAGGGCCCAACACGTTAAATATTGAATATCTGACTCCTGCATCTATAGAAAGATTTGGCGATATTTTCCATTGGTCACCCACATAAATTGCCGACTCTAAAGATTTTTCAGTTTGAACGTGCTCTTCTCTTATCAGAGATTCTTCGCCATTAGGAAGATAATTACCCGGCTGGAGATTATAAAATATTGAATTAATTCCTGCATTTAATGTATGACAATCATTCAAGTAGTAAGCAAAATCCGCTTTACCAAATATCTGATTAATTTTAAAATCAAGAGTGTATGATGTTGCTGTATTTTCTGTATTTTCTGTATCATAACCATATTGATCATAACCTGCGACCAGAGTGCTGATCAATTTTGGATTAAATATATGCCGCCATTTTCCGGACACAGAAACATTTTGATAGGCATATTGCTCATAAGCATTGAATCTGAAACGATCATAACTATAATACGCATTCAGGTAAATCGCGTTGTGTTCGTCAAATTTATGACTGATTGATCCATTTATATCATAAAATCCGGCGCTCGCATCACTAAATCCGCTCTTTTCGGGAATCAGTCCCAACAACCAATCCGAATACGTAGCCCTTCCACCAACGATAAACGAAGTTTTTTCTGAGAGTAAAGGCCCTTCTAAAGTAAGCCTACTGGTCAACAATCCAATACTCGCAGACCCTTGAAAATTTTTCTTGTTGCCTTCGCGGCCATTGATATCCCAAACAGATGATATGCGGCCTCCGTATTTTGCAGGAATACTACTCTTGTATAACTCCATATCACTTACCACATCCGGATTAAAGGTGGAAAACAAGCCAAACAAATGTGTCGGATTATAAACAGTTCCGTCATTATACAGGATTAAATTCTGATCGGTAGCTCCTCCCCTAACATTGAATCCGCTGGAAATCTCCCCTACCGATTTTACTCCCGGCAATTTCAAGACTATTTGAACAATATCAGCCTCTCCAAAAGCAGTGGGTATATTTTTAATACTTTTCATTCTAAGATGTTCCACTCCAATAGCGGTTGCCTTAATATTATTGGCTCTTTCAGAGAGAATAACGACCTCTTGAAGAGAATATACCTGTTCTTCCAACTCGATATTAAGTTTACCATTAGAATAAAGCATTAATTGCCTCTTCGTTTTTTTCATTCCCATTCCACGAATAATTAATTCTTGCCTACCCCAGGGCAATTGAATGGAATAATACCCTAAGCCATCAGTAATTGTCGCTATTTGTGGACTTTCTATAAATACAGTAATGCCCGATATGGTTTCCCCTGTTCTAAAATCGGTTACATAACCCGTTAAAGTGACCTTCGAAACCGGCGGAGCATGCTCATTCCCCACGTTGTAAACTTTATGTTCTGATGATGCTACCTCCTCTTGCTTGTTATCGGCTAATGAAATCACCGGCAATTCGATAGAGTCAGTTCTTTGTGTCCTGTAAAAGTCCTCCGGTAATGCTGTAATTAGCCTTTTATCTTTTAAAATAAAAATAGAAGAATCATATTCAGTCACTTGAAAGGATGTATCCTGTATAGCTTGTTGAAGAATTTTGATTGGGTCGCCATTTATTTCATGCACAGAAACTATTAAAGAGTCAATTTCTCGTGGTATATAATACACCTCATAATTGGTTTGTGACTTGATTAAATCAAATAAAGTAATGATGGGTTGTTGATTCAAATCAACACTGATTTTCTGTTGTGCCCACATTAAAGGAACAGAAAAACAAAAAACAATGGATATGTAGATAATTTTTCTCATTGCTCGTGTAGTCTTTCATATTCTTTCATGACCTCCACAATCATCTTTTCAGCATCGCTTCTAAACCTTAAATTTGAATGCCGGATATATTGGGCTAATTCTCTTCTATAATCTCCTAAAGCCTTCAATAAAGATCTTTTATTTCTCACTCTAAGATAAGTATCATCCTTATATATGTAATATTTCACAGATGGTATAAAAGTAGATTGGCCCTCCCTAAGTTCAAGTGAAAAGGATCGTTTTTCCATGACCATACAACTGCCTGAATAGAGCAATATATAGAATCCGGAAAACGGACAATCGGGAAGTTGACCCGGACTCAAATACAGTATGCGATAATTATGAAGTTCTGCAAAATCAATCTTTTCAGAAGACAATACAATATCTTGGTAATTGGGAGATAATGCCACCAATTCATCACGACATAAATCTAATCGTAAACGAACATCAGGATACAATACCCCATTATAGGACAATCGCCCCATAGTATATTCCTGGCTTTTTAAATACGGATCATTAGGTGTACGCGGATATTTTTTCTGCTCGTCGCCATTAAAAATAGCTGCCTGACTGCGAGCCAAATTCATATACGACGTAGCATACTTCTCAACTAATGGCGATTGAACTATTTCCTGTGCATATGCTCGCCAACACAATAAAAACAATAACAGTGATAGCAAATAATGTTTCATTATTGTAAACCTTTGTTACTAAAAACTAACTTCTGGTTATGTTTGCTATTGTAATACCATACAAATATAATGAAAATGAGTAATGCATAGTTTAAATTCAGCTTGTTTATCGTAAATTTATGTTAAAAATAACCATTTGTGATTTTTTGCATCTTCATG
>JAVBPN010000366.1:0-6560 GCA_031549585.1 Bacteroidales bacterium | reverse complement strand
AAAGAAATTGCAGCACGCTGTTATTATTGGAAAGCAGAATCATATTACCGGATGGAGCAATACGCCGAAGCGCATTCTTTGTACCGCAGGTATATGGTTATGCCGGGAGCTGCACAAACAGAAGAATATAACCAAGCAAATTATGGTTTGGGGTATGCGTCATTTAGCCAAAAAAATTATGATGATGCTCTGAGTTGGTTTCAAAAATACGTCACTCTAATGAAAGAAGCACCGGTCAGAACCGTAGCCGACGCGTATAATCGTATTGGTGATTGCTATTTCATGAAACCAGCCTATTGGGTGGCAATTGAAAATTACGACAAAGCCATTAATTATAATCTTTCGTCACCCGATTATGCTTACTTCCAAAAAGGCTTCTCATTTGGATTGGTTGACCGGCCGGAAAGAAAGGTCGAAACTTTAACCCAATTGATTGAAAAATATCCCAATTCCGTTTATTTAGACGATGCTATGTTTGAAATTGGGAAAAGTTATGTCACCCTGAACAAGTCTGATCAAGCCATTGCTTCATTTAGATCTTTGATCACCAATTATCCGACAAGTGCCTATGTAAGTAAAGCCTTATTGCAATTGGGATTGGTCTACTACAACATGAATCAGAGCAGTCAGGCTTTGACTTATTACAAACAGGTAGTATCCGAATATCCGGCATCGCCCGAAGCGCGTAATGCACTCACCGGAATCAAGAATATTTATGTGGAAATGAACCAGGTAGATACTTACATTGCTTATGCCAATAGTTTAGGCGATTTCTCCAATGTTAGCCTCAGCGAACAAGATTCAATGACGTACAAAGCTGCCGAAAATATTTACATGTCAAGCAATTTTGAAAAGGCGGAAACAAGTTTCACCAATTATCTGAACCGTTTTCCCAATGGGAACTTCAAGCTCAATGCGACATTCTACCTGTCTGATTGTATTTTGCGCGGAGGCCATCCCGACAAAGCTGTTGAAGGATTTGAAATGGTAGCATCATCGCCCAGAAACATGTTTACCGAACAGGCTTTGATGGCGACTTCTGCTATTTATTTCAATCAAGGAAAGTATGCGGAATCGTTGACCCGTTATCAACAGTTAGAAAACGAAGCCGAAATCCCCAGCAATATATTGGATGCAAAAATCGGTATCATGCGTTGCTATTTCCGGATGGGACAATACAAAGACGTTGTTCCTGCCGCACGTAAAGTATTAGCAGATAATACTATTCCGGAAGAAACAGCCCGCGAAAGCCGTTTCATTTTAGCTAAATCTTTACAGGAAGAAAAGAACCTGAACGACGCATTGACGGAATACCGCAAGGTAGCAAAAGAAACGAGCAGTCTGGAAGGAGCTGAGTCCAAATATCACGTAATCGAAATTTTATTCCAACAAAGCAAAATAAAAGAAGCTGAAGACGAAGTATTTGATTTCGTTGCACGCAGTACGCCTCACCAATATTGGATGGCTAAAAGTCTCATGGTGGTGAGCGATATTTATGTTGCCCAAGGTGATATTTTCCAAGCCACACAAACCTTACAAAGTATCATCGACAACTATGGTGTAAAAGATGATGGCATTATCGACGAAGCGAACAGAAAGAAAGCTGCACTGGAGGACAAATCCAATGCATCAGGTAAAAAAGAATCCGTGGAAGTAGACGAAGTAGAAATAAAGTAGCCGATATAGAAAATGAGCAAGATTTTGAAATATATAATTGCCGCAGGGCTTTTCTTCTTACCCATATTCCCATTAATGGCGCAAGAAGAGAACTTGAATAAAGAATTGATTTTGGTAAAGCCTTATGAACCGTCGGTGACCGATGCACAAAAAATAACAACACTTCCGAGCTTAAAGGATTCTTTCAGCATTAAGCCGGCTTTCGACTATTCTATTCGTTCAAAACGTATCGATACCCGGTTTGACGTAACGCCGATCGGCGCTGCCAGATTGCAACCATTGCCTCAACCCAAGTTGTACCGGGGATACTTAAAAGTTGGCGTAGGGACTTATCCGAACCCATTGGCGGAATTATCCCTCAACACTCTGCGCAATAAGAATTATGCTGCCGGAATCATGTTGAAATATGACCAATCGTTTGGCAAGGTCAAACTCGACAATGATAAAAAGGTTTTTGCCGGATCGAGTGAAAGCGGGGCGAAAATTTTCGGACAAAAATTTTTCCAGAGTTCTTATTTATATGGAGATGCTGGTGTATCAGGCCAAACAGCTTATAATTATGGCTACGATACCCGTATCGACACTACACTTGAAAAAGATGACATTCGTAAAAAATACATATTCTCAGATGTCAACATTGGATATCGGTCATCTCAATTTAAAACCAAACAAGTAAACTACAATTTACAAGTTGGTTATCATTCTGCTAATAACAAGCTCAATGATATTTACTTATTGGATGCATTCGGACAACCTGCAGGAAAATCAGACGTTAAATACAATGAAAATGCGTTCACCGCAAAAGCCGAGCTGGACAATAACATGTTTGGCGGATCGATTAACTTCAATTATTATAAACGCAGCGCCGCATTCGATTCTTTGCAAAATAACTTCACTGTAGAGGTTAACCCCTGGTATGTAATGGATAACGATAGCATCCGGCTGGAAATAGGCGTAAGAGGCGCGATGTACCAAGAGGGAGATGGAACGGCACAATTCAAAATATACCCAAAAGCTGAATTTCAATTCACACTTTTGAAAGACATGTTTATCCCCTTTGTAGGGATTGACGGATATTTAAAGCCAAATACTTTCCGCAGCATCGTTGAAGAAAATCCGTTCATCACACCCGGATTGACCACTCCCATTACCAATATGAAGATATTCATTTATGCAGGTATTAAAGGGTCATTGACATCCAAGCTATCGTATTATTTACGTGGAGAGTTTTCTATCTCCGACAACGATGTTCTGTTTGTCAACGATACCACGTATTCGCATGCGCAAAACTATTTCACTGTAGTATATGACGATGTCAGCACAGTTGGCGTCAAGGGAGAAATCTATTATAATCCCATTGAGAGCCTCGATATTGGTTTAAAACTCAATTATTATAGTTACCAACCTTCGTCGGAAGAATACGCTTGGCATAAGCCCTCGTTTATCATGGATTTTTCAACAAAATATAACTTTCGGAATAAAATTTTGCTGAATTTCAATGTGATTGGACTAGGACCCAGATATGCCAAAGCATTTTTCGATCCTGAAACAGATGCCTATAAGCTAAAAAGTGTGATCGATTTCAACCTTGGGGTAGAATACCGGTACACCAAAAGCTTATCTTTCTTCTTGAATCTCAATAACTTCACCGGAGCAAAATATTATCGCTGGAATTACTACCCTTCACAGCGATTGAATGCAATGATTGGGTTTACTTATTCTTTGTAGCGATGAGGCTCTCTTAAATAGACTCTCAAGTGTCTTTTTTTGCATTTATCTCAAACATTCCAATAAGAGTAAAAAGTGAGTTATTTGCAATAACATCAATCCGATAATTTCTGTGATTTTCAGGAGTATGGCAACTCCAAAAACACATTATTCCAGCAGTAATTATTTCATTGTTATTTGCGAAAAATTTCGTATAATTGTATTCAAAAATTAAAAATCAAAAAATGGATAACACCCCGCTCAACAATCAAAACGAATACTCAGCTAGTAATATTCAAGTACTGGAAGGATTGGAAGCCGTTCGTAAACGCCCTGCCATGTATATTGGCGATGTAGGGTCAAAAGGCTTGCATCATTTGGTATATGAAGTAGTAGACAATTCGATTGATGAAGCATTGGCCGGATATTGTTCGGATATTGACGTAGTCATTAACGAGGACGGATCAATTTCCGTAATAGATAACGGACGTGGTATACCGGTAGATTATCACGAAAAAGAAAAGAGATCAGCGCTCGAAGTAGTGCTCACCGTATTGCATGCCGGTGGAAAATTTGATAAAGGCTCATACAAAGTATCAGGTGGATTGCACGGTGTAGGATTATCGTGCGTTAATGCGTTATCTACTTACCTGAAAGCAGAAGTTCACAAAAACGGAAAAATATACATTCAGGAATATTCGATTGGCAAACCGTTGGCAGACATACGTATCGAAGGCGAAGCCAAAGATTCGGGCACGATTATCACCTTCCAACCCGATGCCTCTATTTTTCTGTCCGTCGATTACAGTTTTGAAATCCTCGAAGCCCGTCTGCGCGAATTAGCATTTTTGAACAAAGGCATCCGTCTTTCATTGACAGACAAAAGAGCATTGGTAGATACTACTGACGAATCGGGTAATATAAAACACGAATACCGGAAAGCTGTATTTTATTCCGAAAGAGGATTGGCAGAATTTATCCAATATTTGGATGCAAACCGCGAACGTTTGACCGAAAAAATTATCGATATTGAATCGGAAAAAGGCGGTGTTCCTGTAGAAATTGCTATGCAATACAACACCTCGTTTGCCGAAAATGTACACTCATATGTCAATAATATCAATACCATTGAAGGAGGAACACATTTAGCTGGATTCCGGCGTGGATTAACCCGTACACTGAAAAATTATGCCGAAAAATCAGGCATGTTATCCAAACTGAAATTCGATATCAGCGGCGACGATTTCCGCGAAGGGTTGACTGCTGTTATTTCCATAAAAGTAGCTGAGCCACAATTTGAAGGACAAACCAAAACCAAATTGGGTAATTCGGATGTTATGGGCGCTGTTGATCAGGCGGTTAGCGAAGCATTGGGCACTTATCTGGAAGAAAATCCGAAAGATGCCAAAACCATTGTCGATAAAGTGATATTGGCAGCCACTGCCCGCCATGCTGCCCGTAAAGCACGTGAGTTGGTACAACGCAAAAACGTGATGTCGGGAGCAGGATTGCCCGGAAAATTGGCAGACTGTGCCGACAAAGACGCTTCAAAATGCGAAATATACCTCGTTGAGGGCGATTCGGCAGGTGGTACAGCCAAGCAAGGGCGAAATCGCGCTTTTCAAGCAATACTTCCATTAAGGGGAAAAATCCTGAACGTGGAAAAAGCAATGGAACACAAAATTCTTGATAACGATGAAATACGCAATATTTTCACTGCTTTAGGCGTAAGCATCGGTACCGAAGAAGATAGCAAAGCATTGAACATGTCGGGATTGCGTTATCATAAAGTGATTATCATGACCGATGCTGATGTCGACGGAAGCCACATCAACACCCTGATCATGACGTTTTTCTTCCGCCACATGATCGATCTGATCAAGAATGGCCATTTATATATTGCCACTCCTCCATTATATTTAGTCAAGAAAAATAAAGACGAAATATATTGCTGGACAGAAGAGCAACGCCTTGCTGCCATAGAAAAATTAGGCAAAGGAAAAGAAAGCAATTTGCATGTACAGCGTTACAAAGGGTTAGGCGAAATGAATGCTGAGCAGTTGTGGGGAACTACGATGAATCCGGAAACACGTACTTTGCGAAAAGTCACCATCGAAAGCGCCGCCGAAGCCGACCATATATTTTCTATGTTGATGGGCGACGAAGTACCGCCACGCCGTGAATTTATCGAACGTCATGCTAAATATGCAAGAATAGACGCGTAGGGAATTAAGAATGAAGAATTAAAAATGAAAAATGAAAGGCTTTCTTCATTCTCATGTATGTATTTACACATTTTATATTTATCGTTGAATTAACCGGTATTTGCAAATATTCAATGTGCAATATTCAATTATCAATTATATAATTTCTCTTTAAGCGTTGGGAGAATATCCAAACATGCGTTGAATTCTCCAGTCTGGTATTTGCAATCAGAATATGATTACACCTCCTTTCTTACAACCGGATGATATGGTCGGCATTATTGCGCCGGCCTATAAAATCGAGCCACGACAATGGGAACCTGTCATCTCCATATTACAAACATGGGGTTTGCAAATCGAGTTGGGTTCTAGTTTGCACCTGCAAGATCATGTGTTTGCCGGAAACGATGCAGAACGGTTAGACGATCTGGTAACAATGATGTGCAATCCTCAAATTAAAGCCATATTGTGTGCACGGGGCGGTTACGGATGTATTCGTTTGCTGCCCGACATCGAACGTTATATGCACTCCTTTGATCCCAAATGGTTGATAGGATATAGTGACATCACCGCACTGCATGCTTTCTGTTCTAAAAAACTCCATTGGAAATCCATACATGGCCCAATGCCAATCGACTGCCAAGAATTATCAAAAAAGAACATTTCATCATGGAAATACTTGCATGAATTGCTCTTCGGAAATATTCCAACATATACGATCCCACCGCATCACCTCAATCGTTGTGGACAATCTATAGCGCCATTGGTAGGCGGTAATCTTTCAGTATTGTATAGCCTGAATGCAACTCCTTATCAATGGCACATGGACGACTGTATTTTATTTATTGAAGAAGTCAATGAGCCATTGTATCATTTGGATAGAATGATGGCTAATTTACACATTGGCGGACAATTAAAAAACCTGAAAGGATTAATCGTCGGATCTATGCAAAACATGAAAGACTCAGATCC
>JAVBPN010000256.1:0-18902 GCA_031549585.1 Bacteroidales bacterium | reverse complement strand
TTCCTCCAAGAGAAAATCTGCGGGTAATTTGAAAACGGTGTTGCCAACCAACATCAATGTTATAACTATTGCCACCCAAAATGGTGTAATATTCGTCGCTGGATTCCGGTACTGCAAATCCAAATCCGGCAAAAAATGATGTTTTGTGATAATAAGTAGGCTTGGACTTGGGCCTAACTTCATTTTCCGAAGGACAGGGAGGGCATGGATTTTCCATAGCAGCTTGCATAATGGAATCTTCCGCACTTTTTTTTACAATGATCTCCATATTACCGATCCGCACACCACGTTGAGCGTAAGCGACAGATAATAAGAACGTAAAAAGAATTATAGTGGTTATTTTTTTCATCTATTTAAAATTTTAGATCATTCATAGAAATCACATAACTCCAATTTCCCCATTCATAACAGCATCAATCAATGCCTTATCAATCAATCCGGATAAATATATGGCAGTTGCCGAATTTTTTTCAGAAGAAATAAAAAGTAAAACAGCCTTTTTATCCCCTTTACTGACATATAATTCTACATTATCCTTATCACTTTTCACCTTCATGATTTGTTCAAAACCGGTTTTCCCAATTGATTGCAAATCGGAGAAGAACTGCTCAGACAATGGTTTTCTGGACTGTCCGGGCTTATCGGTAACTGTGAGGATACGTAATCCCGTAATTTTGGCTACTAATTCCTGCGTTTTCTGATCATTGTTCTTGCTTTTCTGCATCAAAGCCAAAAGGGATGGAGAGATAGTGATAGATTCTATACCCTCCTCTTTTTCATATTTATTGAGGATGGACAATATAGGATCGTCCCCGCTTTGAGCCATCACAACAGTTGGGCTGCAAAGCAATAATAATATGGCCATTAAAGATATAATTCTAGACATTGTGTAATAATTTAACTTATTTATTTTTAATAATTTACTATTCTGAAGTTATTGTTTTGGGGTTACTAACCATTTGCTCGGCTTTACGATATGTTTCATGCATTTTATTGAGCTGTTGCAACGCCGAAGTTCCTTCTTGTAGTTTTTCAAATGTTTGGATTCCAGCCTGTGCCCGTTGCATGGATGCTGCCATCAATTGCAATTTGTTCTCCGCAGCTTCAATCATGGCCGATTCGTCATACACTCGCTGCCCATCCACCAAATATGTATACGTATTCAATGGTTCAGGGCGTCCAAAGAACAGAATCAATGCTACACCAGCCGCTGCTATTCCGGATATCGCCCACCACGACAAATGAATCTTCTTGCTTTGTTCCCGTTTCGGAATGTCTACCGATTTTTCTTCGGCGAAGAATGCGAACATGGGACGATATACAAGCAAAGAATCTGGAATATCCTTTTGTGCAAAATAACGCTGCAACTCTTTTTCTTCGGACAATGAGGTTTCCCCGTCGAAATACCGTTGAAGCAACTCTTGTATTTTTTGTTCATTCATAACCAAACGTTTTTAAATTACCCTTGCCATGGTTTTGACAAGTTCTTCACGTACTTTTTGTCTTGCCCGGGATAGATTGGTGCGCACCGTTCCGTCATTAATCCCAAGCATCTCGGCAATTTCATCTAATTCATATCCTTCCACATCGCGCAACCGGACAATCATTTGCTGCTGTACGGGCAACCTGTCAATGACTTTTCGTACAAATGCTGCTGTATCCGCTTGCTCAACACTTTCATATGGCGTTGTCTCGTGCACTAAATGAAGGGCTTCTGTCAAATCAGTGTTTTTGCTGCGCGATGAACGGGTGTAGTCAAGGCAACGGTTCTTTACGGAGGTCATGGCGTATGCTTCTATACTACGAAGCGTTTCCAATTCATCATGCCGTTCCCAGAGCTTTACTCCTACTTCCTGAACCATATCTTCAGCTTCGTCACTACGTTTGACAAAGGCCAAAGCAAAGCGATATAATTTAGGCCGCAGGAACGTCATCATTTGATTAAACTCCGATTGTGTCATTCATTTACAACAAAAAACTTTCATAATCAGACAATTCGGGCTTTGCTACCGGTTGCCTTTCAAAAAGAAGACGAACGATCCGACCGATTGTTACACAACAAACAAAAAAAATTAATGATTTTATTTTTATTCAGATAAGATATTCAATATCAACTATTTTTGATATTCTTGCCCAAACGCTACAATTTTGATTTTACTGTATCCTCCTTGTTTTTTCTCCACTTGTATCTGGATTCCAATGCGTTCTTTGAGTGTTTCCACATGGGATATAATACCAATTGTTTTCCCGCTGATCTGTAAATTTTCCAATGCAAGGATTGCTGTATCCAAAGTTTCTGCATCCAACATGCCAAAGCCTTCGTCGATAAATAAAGAATTGATTTGGGTTTTACGGCTGGCTAATTCGGAAAGCCCCAGCGCCAAAGCAAGGCTCACCAAAAAACTTTCCCCACCTGACAAACTCGCCATCGGCCTTACTATGTCCGCCTGGTAGTGATCCATAATCTGCAAATCCAAATCTTTATCAGGCGTTTTATAAATCACATACCTGTCAGTAAAATTTTTTATGTGTTTATTCGCCAGTCCCACCAATTGTTCCAATGTTAATCCCTGTGCAAACCTGCTAAATTTCTTGCCGTCGGCCGAACCAATTAACTCGGAAAGCTTTTTCCATCGATCCACTTCTTTTTGTTGTGCGGCAATATCGTCCGCCAACTTACGGTATTCATTTTTCCTTTGCCCATCTACCCGAATAATTTCCCTAATACGCCCCATCTCCTGATTTAGCTCCGATATGGATTTTTCTAAATCTGTAAGGGCTGATTCCAATTTTTCTTGCGGTTCTGTGGTCAGGTTTTTGTTTTTTTCTTGATCTAATTCTGTTCGTGTTTCATTTCGCAGGCGAACCAAAGCGGTTTTTTCTTTTTCGGTTTCTTGGTAAAGCTTATCCGCATTTTTTGCCTCTTCCTCCGGCATCAGGCCATATCTCAATTCGTCAATCGAATTGATGCCTACCGGTTGCAGGGATTCTAAAAGCTGTTTCGATAATCGTCCCTCGTCCTCCAATAAGCGGGTTTTGTCGAATGTCAATTGTTTCATCCGACTTTTAGCTATTTCGGCCTTTTGCTTGTTCTCTGAAACTTCAATGCGCAATTTATCACATGTTTCCCGAATGGATAAAAAGGTATGAGCAAGCCTCTTACGTTCCTCTCCGGGCGATTTATCTCCCAAAACCGATGCACGCCTCTTTTGCAATTGTTTATATTCATCTTGGCGCTGAATCAACTCTTCTGTCAAATGTTTTGTTTCAAATTGTTTTTCCGTCAAGCTCTTGACCTTATATTGCAAATCGGATTGCTTTACAGCCAAATCTTCGTTCTTACATTTTAGCTCATCATTGGTTTGAAGGTATGTTTCCAAACGTTTTTGTAACGTGGAAAGTATTTCCCTTCCATCGGCCAAACGAAATGTTAATTGATACGATTCAAGCGAACAGATTATTTTTTCCTGCAAAGACTGTACGGCTTTTTCTGTCTGCTTTATACTGGTATCGATGCGTGCCAAGGATTGATTAATGGCGATAATATGTTGTTCCGATTGCTTGTTTTCGCCTTCCAACCGAATGGATCCTTCTTTCGTTTTTGCGGCTTGCGCTTCCCATTCATGCCTTTTACGGTCAAGATTACGAATTTTGGCAAGCTCAATGTTATTTTGCGCCTGTAATTCTTTCTTGCTCTTAATAATTGCTCGAATGATTACAGGATTATTTTCATCCAGTGGTTTTGGCAACGAGGTGTTATTTTGATGAAAAGATTTCAAATGCGTTTCCTTGTCCGCCATCCATCTATCTTTTTGTTCTCCTGCCGTTTGGAGCAAGTTTTCAATATTCTGTAAGGATATTTTTGTGTGGTTGATCTTCTCCATCAACCCATCTACCTTGCGTTGTTGTTCAGCTTGCCGGAGTTCATAATCAGGATTGTCTTCCGGAGAACTTGACGCAACAAAAGGGTGGTGTATAGATCCGCATAAAGGACAAGCAACTCCATCGCGCAATTCTTTACGATCGGCTTCATATTTTTGAATCAACAACTGCATGCGGGCGTTTTCCTGAAGAACAACAAGGTAATCTTTCTCTCTTTGCCATTCTTCAGTCAATATTTTCAGTGATTTGGATTGTTCTTGCTGTTGTATATTAAGCTGTTGCTGTTTTTGTGTTATTTCTTGTAAAGATTGATCGCTTTGCGCGATCATTCCGGACAATTCAAATTGCCGTTCGCACAAGCTGATTAATCCGGGAAGCATAGTTGCCTCATTTTCCCAATCCTCTACACTCTTACCGGATAAAGCAAGTAACATTTCTTGTTCCAAAGTGCCGATTTGTTTTGATAAATCAGACAAGGATTGTTGATTAATTTCCCGTTTCTCTTTTAATTGGCTTAAAGCTGCTTTTGCCTCTGCCTCTTGGCTTTTTAGTTTCTCATGTTCTTGTCTGGCTTGGTTGACCCGTTCAGATTCCATTTCTATTTTTCCCAGGTCATCAATAAAAATTGGAATGACACTTTGTAACGTTTCATCTTGCCGATGTGCTTTTTGCCATTGCGCTAAACGTTCTGTTTCGGCAACCAACAACTCTATTTGTGATTTGCGATCTGTTATATCATTTTGTAACTGCTCGACCTGTTGATTCACATTAGTCACCGAATCCTGCGCCTTATTTACCTGATGCATTTTGCTCTCGATCAAAGCATCCAATTTCTCGGCTTCGGCTATTAGTGGTTCTGCTTCGTTTTTCTCTTTCTCTACAGATAAATATGTTGTTTCGGCCTCAACAAAGCGGCTATTCGTCTCAACAAACAAATCATTTAGAGTAACAATTTCCGCATCAATCTGATTTATTGATTCATCAATGCCAGCAATATTTTTCTGGTTGTTATCCACCTCGACCATAAGCGGACGAAATGCCGATAATTCTTTGTGCCGTGTTAAGCGCTGAAATAATGGGGCAAGCGAATCATATTTTCTTTGGAAGTCGTCATATTCCACATCCAATGAGCGGGCTTTTTCATGAAGTTTACCAATTTGCACCAACCACTGCAACTGATTTGATGTCGCTTCCTTTTCTTGTAATTGACTTTTTTCCCGTTTCCCTAAAGCGACCAATTGTTCCTCAAAATCTGCCAATTCCAAATCAGTTAAAAAAATCTGATCATCCAATTTTGCCTTTAATTGTTGTAATAGGTTGGATTCGCTCTTTGTTTTCTCAAATACAAAACTGGATATTTGAGAATAAATACCCGTATCAGTTAATTTTTCAAGTAATTCACTTCGTTCGCTCTCGCTTGCTTTCAGAAAACGTGTAAAATCACCTTGCGACAGCACCACCGAACGAAGAAATTGATTGTAATCTAATCCACAAACATCTATAATTTCCTGCTGTACCTTAACTAACGGATGGCTTGCAATGATTTCCCCTGTAAGGGCGTTGCTTAGTTCCATTTTGGGCGACAGGAACTCGTTTGCGGCACGTTTCCCAGCACGTTTTTGCTCCCAACGGCTGCGATATATATTGTTTTGTACTTCAAATTCAACCTCTGAGAATGATTCATTGGTATGGCGGGTCATACTTTCATTGGCATTCTTAGTATGCCGGTGTACACGGCCATATAATGCTACGGTAATAGCATCCAAAATTGTTGTTTTACCTGCTCCTGTGGAGCCGGTAATGGCAAACAAACTATTCCCATTAAAAGGAGGCTTGTCGAAACGTATTTCGTGTATTCCTTTTAAAGAATTGAGGTTCTGAAATTTGATGCCGATGATTTTCATCCGAAATAAATCGAAATCTAATGTTTATTTGAGTATCAACAAAAGTAGAAAAAGTATAACTTTTTTGGAATGAAATACAAAAAAAGCCAAACTTTGTTTCGAAAAAGTTTGGCTTTTGATTGAGCAAAGCCCAAATATGATTCTTATTTTCTAGTTACCGAAATCGTCAAATGCCAACATTTCTTTCGGAACACCAAGGTCATCGAGCATCTTTATCACAGCAGCAGCCATTGGACCAGGACCACACATGTAGTATTCGATATCCTCAGGATCGTCATGTTTGCTTAGGTAATTATCATAGATTACCTGATGTATGAAACCCACATATCCCGTCCAATTGTCTTCAGGACGCGGTTCGCTCAATGCAATGTTGAATGTGAAATTTGGAAATTCCTTTTCGATAGCGCGGAAATCTTCTTCATAGAAAATTTCACTTTTCGAACGAGCTCCATACCAATAAGATACCTTGCGATCGGTAGTTTTCAAAGTATGGAATAGATGGAATAAATGCGAACGCAATGGAGCCATCCCCGCGCCACCACCAATATAAAGCATTTCACGTTTGGTGTCTTTGATGAAAAATTCGCCATAAGGGCCTGATACCATTACTTTATCACCTGGCTTGAGCGAGAATATGTATGACGAACATATTCCCGGAGGCACATTCATCCAAGCATTCTTAGCCCTATCCCAAGGTGGAGTGGCAATACGAATGTTTAACATCACAATATTCCCTTCAGCTGGATGGTTGGCCATTGAATAAGCACGGTAAGTTTCTTCCGTATTGGTCATTTTTAAATCCCATAGTTTGAATTTATCCCACTCGGGTTTAAAACGGTCTTCAACACCAATGTCTTTGAAATCCATGCTATATTTGGGAACATCAATTTGGATATACCCTCCAGATTTGAAGTTCAATATTTCACCTTCAGGCAATTTTACCACGAATTCCTTGATAAAAGAAGCCACATTGCGATTTGACACCACTTCACATTCCCATTTCTTGATGCCCATTACCTCTTCGGGTACTTTTATTTTCAGGTCGCTACGTACCTTTACTTGACAGCCCAAACGCCAATCTTGTTGTATTTGCTTACGGGTAAAGAAACCCACTTCGGTAGGCAAGATAGTTCCGCCGCCCTCTATTACCTGACATTTACACATGCCACACGTACCACCACCACCACAGGCCGATGGAAGAAAAACCTTTTGTGCTGCCAGTGTCGATAATAACGAAGAACCTGGCGAAACTTCAAGAGTTTCCTCTCCATTGATATTGATGGAAACATCTCCCTGAGGAACTAATTTTTTCTTGGCATACAGCAATATCACAACTAAAAACAGCATCACGATAAGGAATATGAGCATGCTGAGACCAATGGTGGTAATTTGTGAAGCTAACAATATCATTGTTTGTAATTTTTAATTTTTGAATGGAATACAGATAACCAATTGATATGAATTTTAAAATCCATGAGGATTCTGTATTCTATATTGTTTTATATTTTAATTCCCATGAAACTCATAAACGCTATTGCCATCAATCCGGTGGTAATGAATGCAATACCCAATCCACGTAAAGGTACAGGTATTTGCGAATAACTCATTTTCTCGCGAATAGCCGCTAAACCAATGATAGCAAGCCACCACCCAATACCCGATCCGAGTGCAAATGAAGTAGCTTCGCCAATGTTGTTGTATTCGCGCTCCTGCATAAAAAGAGAAGCTCCCATGATGGCGCAATTAACTGCAATTAACGGAAGAAATATGCCTAATGATGAATAAAGAGAAGGAGAAAATTTCTCAACTACCATTTCCACTAATTGAACAATTGCAGCAATGACAGCAATAAACATGATGAAACTTAAGAAGCTGAGATCTAGATCAGCGAATGTAGGGTTTAACCAAGCCAATGCGCCGGCTTTCAATATATAGTTTTCTAACAGATAGTTAACCGGAACAGTGATCAGCAAAACAAAAGTCACAGCCAACCCCAATCCCATTGATGTTTTCACTGTTTTAGATACTGCCAGGTATGAACACATACCCAGAAAGTATGCAAAAATCATATTGTCGATAAAAATCGACTTGATAAAGATGCTAAACAGATTTTCCATTTTTTATTTATATTGTTGATTGAATATTGTCGTTGTCAATAATCAATTACTTTGCTTCTTTTGTATTTGCTCTTTGTATCCAGATAATCACCCCCAAGATAATCAACGCCATTGGCGGAAGAATAACCAAGCTATTATTATGATAACCAAATTCATAGAATGATTCGGGAACAACTTTATAGCCCAATAAGGTGCCTGACCCAAGTAATTCACGAATAAAAGCCACTGTTACCAGAATCAACCCATATCCTGCTCCATTTCCAATACCATCCAAAAATGAAGGCCATGGTTTATTAGCCATTGCAAAAGCTTCCAAACGCCCCATAAGAATACAGTTGGTAATAATCAATCCGACATATACCGATAATTGCTTGCTCACCTCGTAGGCATAAGCTTTCAATATCTGGTCGACTATGATTACCAAAAGAGAAATGATCACCAATTGCACAATGATACGGATGCTATTGGGGATAAAGTTACGGATAAACGATATAATCAGGTTCGAAAATGCCGTTACGGCGGTCACAGCCAATGCCATCACTAATGCCGGCTCGAGCTTAACTGTTACAGCCAATGCCGAACAAATTCCCAATACTTGTACTGTTACCGGATTGTCTGTCCAAATAGGATTTAATAACGGTTTGATATTTTTTGGTGAAAATACGCTCATTTTCAATTAGATTTATGTTTTGAAAAATAAGTCTGATATGGTTCGATGCTGTTTTTCAACATCGCTTCAAGTCCTTTACTGGTGATGGTACCACCTGAAATAGCATCTACTGTGTGGTCGTTCGGGACATACATTCCCGGTTTTTCCACAGCGATGGATGTAAAATGATTGGATGCATCAAATAGCTTTTTGTTTTGGAATTGATCCTCAAATTTGGGTGTATTAATTTCCGCACCCAGGCCCGGCGTTTCGCCTTTATGGTCAAACGTTGCCCCGTAAACCGTGCTCATGTCACTTTCTACAGCTACATTACCCCAGATAGGTCCCCATAAGCCGGTTCCTCTCACGGGAATTATAACATATGATTTTCCGTCTTTTTCGGCCAGATAAAGCGGCAGCAATCTCTCTTCAACAGGTTTTTGATTTTCCTTTTTCAGGTCAATTTTGTCAGCTTTCTCACCGCTTACAGTACTACCATCGGCTTTGATGACAATCCCTTCTTTGATATACTGTGTGTATTTTGCTTCGGCATCCTCAGCAGTCGACTCTACGCCCAATGCAGACAAAATATTACGTTGACGTTCGATTTCAACATTCTTATCCTGAACGGGCTGCAAGGTAAGCGCTGTAAAGGATAATGCTGCAGCCACAATTAAAACCAACGCTGACGAGAATAAGAAAATGTATAAATTACTAAAATTCTTCATTTGTTCCTACTATTTATGCTTTAACGCTCACCCTTTTCAATCTCCTTTTGATATTAGCTTCCACTATATAATGGTCAATCAAAGGTGCAAAAGTGTTCATCAACAAAATAGATAACATCATTCCTTCGGGATATGCCGGATTGAGAACACGGATCAGCACTGCCATAAGTCCAATCAAAAATCCGTAAATCCATTTACCTGTATTGGTATGTGATCCAGTCACCGGATCAGTAGCCATAAACACAGCGCCGAATGCGAAACCACCCATCACGTAATGATAATAAAACGGCATTTCCATGTATGAATTAGCTCCCCATAAGTTAAATAATAAACCCATCACTGCTCCACCGGCAAATACTGACAGCATAATACGCCAACTGGCAACTCCAGTAAAAAGTAGTACCGCCGCGCCAATTAAAATGGCTAATGTAGATGTTTCACCAATACATCCGGGAATAATCCCGATAAACATATCATGAAACGATGCTGTAATAGTATTTCCAGCTGCTGCTTCAGATAACGGTGTTGCTCCACTGAATCCATCGACCAGATGAGCACCGCTTTTCACACCTGATACCCACACTTTGTCGCCAGATATTTCGGAAGGATAAGCAAAGAAAAGGAAAGCCCGGGTTACTAATGCCGGATTCCAAATGTTCATACCTGTTCCGCCGAAAATCTCCTTGGCAAAAACTACTGAAAATGCTGTGGCAACGGCTACCATCCACAAAGGGATATCAACCGGCATAACTAAAGGAATAAGCATCCCTGATACCAGAAATCCTTCGTTCACTTCATGCCCGCGAACCTGTGCTACACCAAATTCAATACCTAAACCCACCACATAAGATACAACAATGATCGGGAATACTTTTAAAAAGCCAAACCAAAAATCTTGCATCAATGTCCGGGTAATACCTGTTGCTTCAGCATTCTGATACCCAGCATTCCACATTCCAAATAACAATGCCGGGATCAAAGCAACAATCACCACGGTCATCGTCCGCTTAAGGTCTACCGCATCACGAATATGCGTGCCTTTTTTAGTAACCGTTTTAGGTACAAAAATGAATGATTCGAACGCCTCGAAAGTGGATTGGAGTTTTTCAAACTTACCTCCTTTTTCGAAATTCGGTTTAATTTTGTCTATATATCTCCGTAAAGGATTCATTTTGATTATATTTATTAGATTTTAGCCCCCTAGAGACTTTGCATTGCTCGCCTCTCTCTTTGGGAGAGGGGGAAAGGCCTCTTTTAGCTCATTTCCTTAATCATCATATCGATCCCATCTCTGATGATGGCTTGGACTTCTGTTTTTGAAGTACAGACAAATTCACAAAGGGCGAAATCTTCTTCGGCTACTTCATAAATTCCAAGTTGTTCCATTTTTTCGATTTCTCCAGCAAGAATTGCTTTTACCAGATGTTCGGGATAAATATCCATTGGGAACACTTTTTCATATTGTCCGGTCATTACCAATGACCGATTTCCACCATGTAGATTGGTGTCGAGATCATATTCTTTATTGGGAGTTAGCCAAGAGAAGAAAGTACGGCCTGCGCTATATTTGCCAAATCCTGGCGTAACCCAGCCAAACAATTCGTAATAGTCACCTTCGGGTATAACAGTTATCTGGCTATCATAAAATCCAAGGTATCCTTCGGCAGATACTTGTGTCCCTGTCAATACATTCCCACTAATATAACGAATATTTCCTGTTTTTATATTATCGGCAAAAGAACTCATATTGCAGCCACCTGTCACCTTATAATAGCGGGGCGCATTCACTTCCGATCCACACAAAACAACGGTTTTTGAAGCATCGTAAACAGATTTACTCATCAAACGCCCAATAATCGAAACATCTTGAGGATTGACATACCAAACAACATCCCCCTTATTAACCGGGTCGATATGATGAATCTGCACACCGACATTACTTGCCGGATGTGGTCCCGAAAATTCGTGAATTTCCACATTCTTAGCTTTGGTGAATGTTGCAGCAGGTGGATAATCCGAATGTACGCAAAGATGAACTTTCCCGGATGTTAACTTAGCCAAAGCATCGATCCCTGCTTGGAAATCAGGATCAACATTTTGAAAAATATAATCGTAATCAGGTGCTAACGGAGCAGTATCAAAACAGGAAATAAAGATTGATTTAGGTGTATCCTGAGGATTAGCCACAATTGCATAAGGACGTTGCCTGATAAACGGCCACACACCACCAGCAAGCAAATATTGCGTTAATTTTTCCTTACTCAATTCTGTAGGCTTATTCTGCGAAAAATCTGCAAAAGTATTTTGTCCGTCAGATTTTACCACAACTTCCAAAATGCGCCTTTTTTCACCACGTACTACTGCTTCAACAATACCACTAACAGGCGAAGCAAATAACACCTCAGGACGATTTTTGTCCATGAACAAAGCAGTACCTGCTTTCACAGATTCGCCTTCCTTTACCAACATTTTGGGAATCAAACCCGGAAAATCGGTTGGTTTTACAGCATACTTTTCAGACGCTTCTGCCTTAACAAGTATTTTTTCGGCTTTACCTTTCAGTTTGATATTCAGACCTTTCCTGATCTTAATAACTTTTGACATAAACCTCGAAGTTGTTTATTTTTTAAAAGCACAAAAGTAATAGTTATTATCCGATAAAGGATAAAGAAGTTGAAGAAATAATTTAATGATCATATCCGATTATTTTTGACATCGAATCGTTTAAAGGCTGAGACTTATGTTTTTGCGATTCTAAAAATTTCTGCGAATTCCAACAAAATGCGCTCAACAAACGAAAATAAAAATACATGCTATATGCCGCTTGACCTTTTTCACTTATTCTCTTTATAATCTCATTAAAGCGAATAATCCTTACCAATCGCTACAGTTAAACTAATCGATAGCTCCTATATTCTGTTCAACTTCCAGACCTTCTTGTCGTATTACAAATCAGCTAAATCTCTAAAATCAGAAAGGGATATATGGACAATCCGGATCTCACCCGTGGTCATTTATATAAAATATGCACATCACGGAAAAAGCCCGTAAGAATTTATAAAGGCTTATACGTTTAAAAAAGGACAAACGGTTGTTGGAAGAAAGCCAGTTACCAATAGTCGAGGTTGCTATGCTGTGGGATTCAATTCCTCAAAATTTTTATTCATAATTTCCAGAATGTGTTGGAATATCTTCTTTACAACATGTAAAAACCAAAATGATACATTTGCACCCCCTACAGGATACATTAAAATACCATGTATGCTTCTTTGTTATACTATTTTTATAAAGTGTTCTTAGATCTTAACCCATTAGTATCGCTTTAAATACTCAATCAAGCTTTTTTGACCTGTTAATCAGATGTTTATAAGCATTTTGGCAGTGAAATATTTTTATTTGTAATATAAAGTAAACACATCGTATCGCATTATAATCAATGTGTTATACGTGTGATTGTATTATTTAAACAGCTTTTAGACGCCATGAATATATTTTATTAGCATTAGTATGAAACAATGCTGTTCTTGTCTCTTTATTTTATCTATTCTTATCCATACTTCTGTTTTAGGGCAATCTCCACATGTGTTCCATCATCTTTCAACAAGCAATGGTTTGTCTAATAATCGCGTAAAATCAATAATAAAAGACAGTTATGGATTTTTATGGATTGGTACTGAATCAGGATTAAATCGTTATGATGGCTATCGTTTCAAATTGTATAATGCTTCAAATAATGTTGCGGATATTTTTTATGATGATATACAAGGCTTACAAGAAGATAAAGCTGGTAATATCTGGATTGAAACGGGAAATAATTACCTAATGTACAACCGCTCTAAAGACTGTATAGTTTCCGACTTACATCCAATTATGGCAAAGAAAGGCATTTATTTGAAACATATCCATAAAATATATATAGATATTACGAAGAATTTATGGGTTCAAAACAGTGATACGTTATATTATTATCAGTTTTCTACTGGCCAACTAAAAAGTTTTCATTGTCCATCAAAAGAATTGATAACAATGGCTGATGATGGGCAGAAATTATATTTAATGTTTTCTTCAGGAGTATTGTATGAATTGGATATTCAAAAAGGAATTTTTCAAATAGTGGAATTGCCTGATTTTGTTTATTATAAGATTAAAAGTGGAAACAAGCTATATATAGACCAAGGAAAAGGGATTTGGCTTTACTCTGGGGCAAACATATACCACAAAGGTGCAAATAAAGATGAGTGGAAAGAAATTGAGCTCCAATGCACAGAAAAAACAAAAAAACGCTTGATAACTGCCCTCATGGATGAGGGAAATGGAAAAATTTGGATTGCTACAGATCACAAAGATGTATTTATTTATAACAAACAAAATGACAAGCAAATCCATTTGGTTCATGATCCCTGGATCCCCTCATCGATACTTGCAGGAACCATAGAGGCTTTTTATAAAGATGGATCGGGAACAGTTTGGTTAGGGAGTAATAGAGGGCTTTCTATTTATCACAAATCTTTCCAGAATTTTCTAAAATACCGAAACAAAGATTTCAAAGATATCAATGCCATCATGGAGGATCAACACGGCAATGTGTGGTTGGGTACGGATGGTTATGGGTTGATTTGTAAAAAAAATGATACAAATAGAACATACGAAAAAGTCAATATTCAGGAAAATGCTGTAGTTGTTTCACTTTGTGAAGACAAAAAAGGGCGTATTTGGATCGGAACTTATCAGGATGGACTGTTTTGCATTGAAAATGGACATATACGCCAGTTTACAAAAGAAAATAGCGATTTGTCTGACAATAGTGTTTGGTGTATTAAAGAAGATCGTTATGGATATCTTTGGATTGGTACCTTATGGGGGGCAATGCAACGCTTTAATCCTGAATCTAATGAATTTGAGAATCAATATTCCGATAAATATGAGAATTTAACCGCAATAGGTATGTATTATGATGGTGTTGATAAACTATATGCAGTAACTTATGACGGGTTATGTATCCTGGATATCACAACAAGAAAAAAAAACATACATCACGGAAACATCAAAGGCACGCAACATTATCGACACACTTTTCTGCAAAGTGTATATAAGGATAAAAAAGATATTTTATGGATAGGGCACAATCATGGATTGACAATCTGGGACTTAAAAAATGATACGCTTTATTTCCTGGATAAAAACAATGGTTTGTGTGATAATGTTATAAGGGGCATTTGTGAAGACCAACTCCAACATATTTGGGTAACAACCAGTAATGGATGTTCGGTATTATCTGTCCACAGAAATAATGACCAATCTATAACATATGATATTGACAACTTTTCTAACAATGACGGGGTGACAAGCAATGAATTTAATCGACATGCTATCTGCCAATTACGAAATGGGAATATGCTATTGGGTATGACAGATGGATATTTGGTTGTAAATCCCAATAAAATAATGGAAAAATCAGATCCGGATCACAAGGTCACATTTACCGGCCTGAAGATTGGAACTTATGAAATAAAACCGGATTCCCCATACAAGAAACGTCTACTATTGGATCATCCAATGGAGCAAACATCCGAACTGAAACTTAGTTATGCGGATATGCTGATCACTATTGAATACACAACAATGGACTTATTAACCGCTGATAAAGTAAATTATGCTTATAAATTGGAGAATTTTAACTCTCAATGGATATATACTTCCGACAATCAAATAACCTATACCTCATTACCTCCCGGGAAATATAGCCTTTTGATAAAAGCTTGCAATGGTGATGGGTTATGGAATGAAGAACCTACGATATTACACATTACCATTTCCCCTCCGTTCTGGTTGTCAAAATATGCATATGCGTTATACATTATATTGCTAATTGGGATTTTCATTGTTTACCGGAAAAGGTTGCATAAAAACCATCAACATAAATTGGAACAACAGCAGTTACAGATTGAACGTGAACAGAAAATACGTATCAATGATATGAAATTAAAGTTTTTCACCAACATCAGCCATGACTTCCGCACACCATTAACCTTAATTATAACCCCCTTACAACAGATCATTGGAGAATTAAAAGATGATGATTTAAGAAAAAAAATAAATGCAATCTACCGCAATGCCGAACAATTGCTAAATATGGTAAATGAATTGCTTGATTTTCGCAAATTGGATGTCGGGGCCGAAAAATTATATCTCGCACAAGGTGATTTTGTGTTATTTGTTAATGAAATAGCAACGGCATTCAACATATATGCCGCTGACCGCCACATGAACTTTTTTGTTTCAAGTGAGGTAGAATCAGTCAATATGTTATTCGACACAGATAAAATAAGGAAAATTGTAAATAACCTACTCTCAAATGCATTTAAATATACAGACGATGAAGGAAACATTTCTGTTCGGATATTTAGGTATGGAAACTCTGTTGGGGTGAGCATATCCGATTCGGGTATGGGTATTCCGGACGAAGAAAAAAAACACATTTTTAAGCGTTTCTATCAAATTCCCCAAGAACATGAAAAAACAGGGAGTGGCATCGGACTGCATATTGCAAATGAATATGTTTGTCTACATGGCGGAAATATTACAGTAGAAAATAACATACCCTGTGGAAGCGTTTTTACCTTTACCATTCCGATCATAGAACCAGACAGGGAGAAGAGGTATTTACTTCCGGATAATTTGTTAAATAACGAGCAAAAAACAAAAAAAACAGATCAAAAAAAACGGCCGATGCTTTTGCTCGTAGAAGACAACAAAGAATTCCGTGAATTTATGTCAGAAAGTTTATCGAACGATTTTGATGTGTTGGTGGCAGATAATGGACAGGAAGCTTTAGTGCATTTAAAAGAAAGTGATGTCGATTGTGTCATTAGCGATGTAATGATGCCGGTAATAGATGGCTTAAATCTATGCAAACAAATAAAAACGAATATCCATTGGTCACACATCCCAGTTATACTACTCACTGCTCGGGCTGCAGAAGAATGTAAAATACAAAGTTTGGAATATGGAGCTGACGATTATATCACTAAACCGTTCAACTTGCATTTGCTGAAGCTGCGGATTCAAAAATTTATGGAATGGAACATGAAGTGCCACCAAACATTTAATCAAAAGTTAGACTTCAGCCCCAGTGAGATCACTATTACTTCACTTGATGAGCAACTAATTGCTAAATCTTTAAAAATAATAGAGGAACACATGGATAATCCGGATCTATCAGTAGAACTATTAAGTGCAGCAGTCGGGCTCACCCGCGGCCATTTATATAAAAAGCTCATGCACATAACTGGAAAAAGTCCACAAGAATTCATTAAGACTATACGCCTAAAAAGGGCCAAGCAGTTGTTAGAAAAAAGTCAATTACAAATAGCTGAAGTCGCTTATGCTGTGGGATTTAATTCGCCCAAAGTTTTTACCCATAACTTCCGGAATGAGTTCGGAATATCTCCCTCACAATATCTGAAAAAACAAAAGTGATACATTCATATCCCCTATAGGATACATAACAATACCGTGTGTACTTCTTTGGCAAACTACTTTTACAAAATATTCTCACTTTAACTTGAGTATACAAATTATTGTTTTTTTAAATTTTAAAAGTTATGAATAAAAAACTAGTACGTACCAATAGGTCGCCTATTGGGTTTAAATGTTTATTAATGAGCTTTTTGTTATGTGTCAGCACAACAGTCGCGTCATGGGGAGAGACGATGCAACAAACCCGACAAATAACAGGAGTTGTATCATCTAACGGAGAACTCCTTATTGGAGTTAGTGTTGGTGTAAAAGGAACGACAACCGGCACCATCACCGATATAAAGGGAAAGTATAGTATTAATGTCTCGCAAGGACAAACGTTGGTTTTTTCTTATGTTGGTTATGAAACACAGGAGACTACCATTAGCAACCAGACTACTCTTGACGTGTCGATGATAGAAGGTACCAGAGAGTTTGATGAATTGATAGTTGTTGGTTATGGTACCATGAAAAAAAGTGATATTTCAGGGTCTGTTGTATCTGTGAATCAGGAACAGTTGATGAAAAAGAATCCGATTAGCTTGGCGCAAGGATTGCAGGGTGCTGCTGCCGGCGTGATGGTGACGAGGAATTCTGGAGATCCCATGGGAAATGCTACCATACGTATTCGTGGCGTAGCCACTGTAAATGGGTCGGCCGATCCATTATATGTAGTAGATGGAATACAGGTTGGCTCTGATGTCAATTTTCTCAACCCTGCCGACGTGGAAAGCATTGAAATTTTGAAAGATGCATCAGCAACAGCAATTTACGGTGCCCGTGGTGCCAACGGTGTTATATTGATTACCACCAGGAGGGGAGACAAAGGCACCACAAGGTTAAATATATCTGCAAATTTTGGTATTCAACAAATGTACAATAGGTTAGATGTGGCTGACGCCAATTTATTTGCCTATTCTGTTCAGCAAGGACGCGGGAATGACCAATCAATGATTACAAATGAGGCTTTCACTACAGCCTATAATGGTCAACTTCGCACTATTGATTGGCAAGATGTGATGTCGCAGACAGCCTTCTTGCAGAATTATACGGTGTCTGTGTCAGGAGGAAACGATAAAACCCAATCATCTTTCTCGGTGGGTTATATGAACAATGAAGGCGTCATTCTTAAATCAAGCTTTTCACGTTTAACTGCCCGTGGAAATATTTCCCACAAAATCAAAGATTTTATTGAAATAGGTGGAAATTTATCCTATTTACATTCGGAAAGAAGAGGTAACACTGGAACCAATATGCGTACCTATGCCATATTGACGCCCACTATGGATTATGTGGTTACAAATTCAGATGGCTCTAAAACATTCATCAGCCACAATTATGATGAAATAGATGAAAATGGACAATATTATGTATTCCAGCAAGTAAGCGGAGAAGGGGATATTGCCAAAAGCCAAGACAATCCCTATGCTGTCAAAATGGATTTAGACGATACCCCAGCTTATAGCAACAGATTTATGGGAAATGCTTATTTGGATCTTAAATTATTTAAAGGATTGTCTTTCAGAACTATTGGATCGTACTCCATTACAGCATCCGATGAAAGCACATTTACTGTCGGCAATTTCCGTACATTAACCGGCAATAGAAAGAACAGTTTTTCCCTGTCTCAATCGCAAGCCAACAATATCGAATTAGAAAGCTATTTCACATATAACTGGAAAAACAGCGCCAATAACCTGACCCTTATGGCAGGAAACAACATTAGTAATTATTGGAGGCATTATGTGTCTGCAAGTGCAAATAATTTCTTATCTGACACATACCGTGTGATCAGTATGACCAGTGACCAGTCTTCCCGCTCAGGGGACGGAGGGTATAACTTGAAACTACGTTATGTATCCTGGTACGGCCGGTTAATGTATACGTTAAAGGATCGTTACATCCTTACTGGTACACTGCGTTACGACGGTTCGTCCAACTTTGGCGAAGGAAACCGTTGGGGTACTTTCCCTTCTGCAGCGTTAGCATGGCGTCTGTCCGAAGAAGACTTCATTAGAAATTTGAACGTGTTCAGCAATTTGAAACTCAGGTTGGGCTGGGGGCAAACCGGTAATGCCGGCAACACAACAAACCTTTCCGCATT
>JAVBPN010000402.1:0-23449 GCA_031549585.1 Bacteroidales bacterium | reverse complement strand
GGAGATGGGAGCCAATGCTATTCGTACAGCCCACAACCCAATGGCTCCTGAGTTTATGGATTTGTGTGATGAAATGGGATTCCTTGTTATGAATGAATTTGTCGATGAGTGGACGATTTCCAAGAATCAGACAAACGCTGCCTATTCCTTGTACTTTAAAGATAACTGGGAAAAGGATCTGATTAATTTCATTCATCGCGACCGCAATCATCCTTCCGTTGTACTTTGGAGTGCCGGGAATGAAGTCAGAGATCAGTTGTATACCGAAGGGATCGATGTTTTGAGAAACCTCTTGCGTGTATTCCATGCGGAAGATCCAACCCGCCCAGTAACACAGGGAAATGACCAGATCACAGCCGAGCCTTTAGCGGCTTTGGATGAATTTTTGAATATGTTGGATGTGGTAGGATATAACTATGTATCCAGAT
The DNA here is from genome assembly GCA_031549585.1 of Bacteroidales bacterium. Taxonomy (GTDB): domain Bacteria; phylum Bacteroidota; class Bacteroidia; order Bacteroidales; family UBA4181; genus JAIRLS01. Next base: position 23,021 of record JAVBPN010000402.1, on the reverse strand, counting down.
GGCGCGAACGGTCCGAATTGTTTTACACGCCTGACAAGATACTTCATCCGGACTGGAAAATGGTTGGAACTGAAAATAGCGCAGTACGTGGTGACCGCGCCGGTTTTTCATTGGGTAATGACAAGAATGTGGTGAATCCTAATTATACGACAGGGATGATTGCCGGTGAAAAGTTGTGGAAATACACGGCAATAAACGATTTTGTAATAGGCGATTTCATGTGGACAGGTATTGATTATTTGGGCGAAGCACGCTGGCCCGGAAGAGGATCCGGGAGTGGTGTTATTGATATGGCCGGGTTCCCGAAATCAAGCTTCTACTTTTACAAATCCCAGTGGACGGATGAGCCTGTAGTTCATCTTTTCCCACACTGGAACTGGGAAGGAAGAGAGGGGCAGGTGATACCTGTACTGGCTTATACGAATTGTGACGAAGTAGAACTTTTTGTGAATGGAAAATCTTTTGGCGAACAAAGGGTAGAATTCCCCACATATGGTATGGTTGGATCATACGGACGGCGTGACAGGCCGAACATTATGGAAACGACCAGTGATCTGCATCTTTACTGGACTGTACCATATACTCCCGGAGAATTGAAGGCTGTTGGTAAAAAACAAGGGAAAGTCGTGTTTACACATATCGTGAAGACAGCGGGAAAACCGGCCGCTCTGCGGGTATCGGCAGACAAACAGACGATACGTGCCAATGGTGATGACATTGCACATATCAAAGTGGAGGTTGTTGACTCGAATGGTAATCTGGTTCCAACGGCGACCAACGAAATACAATTTTCAGTAAAAGGAGAAGGGAAGCTACTTGCCATGGAAAGTGGCGATAGCAGAAGCCACAATTCAGGTCATGTCAAACATCTCGACGCTAACCGGAAGACTTCTAAAGATGCGTTAGGCGGATTACTATTGGGGTATGTACAGGCAGGCAAAAAGAGTGGCAGTATTACTATTACGGTTTCATCACCGGGACTCAAAGCAGTTGAAATCAGCATTGTATCCAAATAAAACTTACATGCCTGAGAAAGCATGACAAAAAACAATATGATTGTCGGATATTATGCCTAAAGGACTTCAAAAAGTTAATTAAAAACGCCATTGCGAGGAGGAACGACGAAATAATACCGGAATCTATATAACTACTTGACAATATTCATCTCAGTACGCCGGTTTTGGGCACGTCCTTCTTCTGTATCGTTTGAAGCAATGGGTTCGGTAACTCCTTTGCCCCTATATGTTACCCGATTCATAGGAATACCTTCGCCCAACAAATAATTGGCCACGGCACGCGCCCGGTTCTGTGAAAGGTCTAAATTATATTTGGCATTACCCACATTATCCGTATGTCCGGTCATTTGAACCTTTACATCCGGATTTTCCTTGAGAAAACGTATGATTCGCTGTAATTCAAATTTAGATTCATCCAATAAACGGTATGAATCAAACTCAAAGAAAATATTCTCCAATACGACCTTCTCACCTGCAGCAATTTGTCGCAAAGGAATATCTTTCAAAAACGGTTTGGAAAAAGTTCCACTACCCATCATGAAATGCTCCGAATGAAACAAATATCCTTTTCGCGAAATATTCAGCGCATAACTCTTACCCACAGGCAAACAAACAAGAAATTCTCCGGTAATGCTATCAGACTGAGATTGTATTACCTGTTTGGTAGAAGACAGGTCGATCAATTCAAACCGGGCTTTCAACGGCTTATAATATTTTGCATCGTAAATTTTCCCTTTCATATAAGAGACAGGAGTAGGGCGAATTTCCGGATAAAGTTCAAAAGAATATATATTCCGGACATGATTTTCATTGCCACGGTCGGACGAATAATATGCCTTATCCCCACGTGCATTGATAATCAATCCCTCTTCGTTGTATTTGCTATTAATCGGATATCCTAAATTTTTGGGTTCAGACCATTTCCCCGTAGAATCCTTCCGGGTGACAAACAAATCATAATTACCCATTCCCGGCCATCCGGTCGAAGCAAAGTAAAGCGTTTGGTTGTCCGGATGAATAAACGGAGAAGATTCGTTATCAGATGTATTTATCTCTTCCAAATTAACCGGATTACCCCAAGTTCCGTTTTCGTTCAAAGTAGAATACCATATATCCTGCTCGCCTTTGCCTCCCGGACGGGTACTCACAAAATAAAGCGTCTGTTGATCGGAAGAAATAGATGGTTGTGTTTCCTTCGCCGAAGTATTGATCGGAGCTCCCAGATTTTTAGGCCTTGTCCATTGGCCATTACGCCTCTCGCTATAATAAATATCACAGCCGCCTTTGCCATCACTCCGGTTGCATGCCGTAAAATAAATCTTTGATGCATCGGAAGTAATGGTTTGTGCTCCCTCATTATCGGGCGTGTTAAGCGGAGGCCCCATATTCCGTGCTGGCGACCATTCGTCATTTTCAAATGTGGAAATAAAAAAATCTTCTTGCCTGTTGCCCACTACTCTGGGATTGTTAGGATCAATGGGTATCAAAGCGGTGAATACCAAAGTTTGCTCATCAACCGACAAACTTGGCCAATATTGATCATAGCCAATATTAATATTAGGACCCAAATCATGCGGTTCGTATGGCACAGGGTTCTTGGTTGCCTGAGCTGCAAAAACAGCATTTTTTTGCAGTTTTTCCGCAGCCGACCGTAAGGAAGCCCTTTGATTGGTAAATTTTAAATATTGATCCAGATAGTTACTCGCCTCTTCATACTCACCCAATTCAAAATCAATTTCGGCAAGTGAATAATATGCCGGAGGAAAAAAATTGGGATTGATGGCTATACAACGCAAATAAGCCTCTTTCGACTTCGGTAAATCTTCCAACTCCAAATAACTCTCAGCTATAAGCAAATGTGCTTCGATAAACTTCGGGTCTTGCTTTACTGCATTATTCAAATAGGAAATGGCTTGTTGAAAACGTTTTTGACTATACGCACTGTATCCAGCATCATATTCTTTGATCGCCTTTTTGGAAGTAGATGATAGCTTTTGCGCATCAAGAGATAGTGTCGCCAGCGAGATAAACAAACAAAGCAGAACACTTCTGATGAATTGAAAATTGAAAATTGAAAATTGAAAATTAAGTAGAAACATAGCAAATATGTGGTTTCACCTATGTGAAAACGGTTTAAATATCGCAAAAAGACGATACTATTTTAAACCGTTTTCAAGTGTAAAGGTTTGTCTGGCACACCTAAATCTTTGTTTTCAACTCCTTTATATTTCTTTGTAGGATCATATGATATTCCAATTTTATCCAACAACGGCTCTACTGAAACCTGATGCACCTGCATACCCAAATCCCACGGATCATAACCCAAAATTAAGCCTGCAACTTCCTCATATGTGAACACCGGAATGCCGTAACCATTTTCTCCGTATGTTTTTCCTTCCATTTCGGCTATGGCATACTGCCAACGATCCAAGAAATAAGGACAGCCCGGACAATTGGTGATGATCATATCGGGTTTAAACGGTTCCATCGATTCAAACTTTTTGTGCGTATTGGCAATGGAATAACCCCGGTTGGCTTTCACTAAATATTGCCGAAACCCGAATCCGCAACAATGTCTTCTTTCAGGATAATCAATCACTTCACCACCCCAAGCCTCAACCATGCCGGCCAATACGTATGGATATTCCGCTCCGCCAACTCCTTTATTCGGAAACATCTTGGCATAGTGGCATCCAATATGTTCCACTACGCGCAACGGCTTTCCTGTATGGCGATTCACCAAGCGGTATTTACCTTTGGCGGCAATCTCATTTCGTACTTTATAAATAATATCGCTGGCATGCGCCACATGCTTGGGTATGTTAAATTCCCTGCCTGTAGCCTTTTTCAGGTTATCCCTTACTTTCTGTTCTACTTCGGGAAAGTGTTTCCATGTTTCCAGAATCTCACAGTACAAACCGAAAGAAGTAATACACGATGCCGCATAGTTTTCATATCCTGCCTCGGTCATCAGCGCAAATTGGCGGGCAACAACCGTCATGGTAGTTTCCATCGGTACCACATCCGTATGATAACCAATACCACTACATGAAGTATGAAATTCCGTTTCATGGATATCCTTATTCAACTCTCCGCGCATGATCCGTAAAAAAGTAGTCTCAGAACCAGGAAAGAAATTTTGCCGGATGCAACTCCGCACATAAAAATAATGGTCATCAGGTATCTCTTTCTGATAATCCTTCCATATCCTTTTCTTGCCTTCGTAAATCATTGTCTTTTCAATTTAATTTTCGATTTTCAATCGATAAAGTCTCGATTAAATCAAACTATCATCCTTAATGTTTATATGATACAATTAAGAATGCTGCCCGTTATTCTCATTGTAAATCTTATTGAAATATTCGCCATCAGACAAATTCATTTCAGAAGCTTTTTTATGAGAAGCTTCTTCGATTTTCTCGTACCGTTCGGTTCCACCGGTAATATCAAAAATACTTTTCAATTCTGCCAGCGATTCATCAGGTATTTTACGCAAAATACCGGGCCCTTCACCGTCCAGGTTACCTCCCAAACGTTTAAATATGTCATCCAAATTCTCTTGTTCCCATTTCCATATTGGCCCAGCTTCAGGGTGCATCTCAAAACTAACATTGCGTGGGTAGATACAATATCCGTATTTTAAAATCCATTCTCCAATGGTACGTTTTAACGCCAATTGTTGCCGACCTTTCTCCGATTCGGTAAAATATCCCTCATCCTGCGAAAGCGAACGCAATGCCAAAATAATCAATCCGGGCGCATTGTCGCGAGGGCAACGGGTTACACATGACATACATTCGCCGCAATACCAAATTGCCTCACCTTTAAGTAAATCTTCTATTTTTTCATCATCCTTTGTTTGTACGATGTTGGCAATTTTACGCGGATCGTAATTATAAAATTCGGCAGCCGGGCAAACAGCTGTACATGTACCGCAATTGATACATGCCCTGAGCCCTTCCTGATATCTGATATCGGCGCTTAACCGATCATACAACTGTCCCATAACGATACTTTTTTAATCCCGTGATATGACAAAATTAATCTTTTTATGGAAATAACTGTTCTGTATCGGCTCTATTTCCACTTTCTGCTCTGAATCCTCAATCTGGTGAGAAGCAAAAACAATAATATGACCCCCAAAAAATATACCAAATCGCGGGAATCTATTACTCAACGACTAATAGAAGCATAATGTTCTTTGATACCTAAGTAGCTGATAAAATCCTGAATAGTAGGCGAAGACATCACTTGCGCCAAAGCATCAAAGCCCTCGTAAAAAATAAAAGACACCAAAGCGGCTAAGATAAAAGCCACCACTTGATTATCCGTCAGCGAAGACATAAATGTCCCGATGGCCGCATAAACCGAACCCAACAATAATAACCCGATCATTGCCCCATACGTAGCGCCGGTGTCCAAGTTGCCGGGAGGATTGCCCAATTGCCATACCGAGATAATGTAAACAATGCAAGGGATCAAGGCAATTAGGATCAAAACGGCCGTTGCAAAAAATTTGCCCAATACAACTTGCAATTCACTAATTGGCTTGGTCAATAATAACTCAATAGTCCCTGTTTTGATCTCTTCCGAGAATGACCGCATGGTGATAGCCGGAACCAAAAAAAGAAACACCCATGGAGCGATGTAAAACAAGCTGTCCAAAGATGCATAACCACTATCCGGGATATTCAATACACCTGGGAATACCCACAGGCATAACCCTGTGATAGCCAAGAATACAATAATGGCCAAATATCCCAGAAGCGATGAAAAAAAGCCTTGTATTTCTTTTTTGAATAGAAAAAACACGCCTTACAAATTATATAATAAAATAGCTAGACTATTCAAAAAGTCAAAAATGAACGTCATTGCGAGAAGGAACGACGAAGCAATCTAATTCATTAATGGGATTGCTTCGCTATCGCTCGCAATGACGAGATAAAATCAACATTTTTGCACAGTTTCACAATTATTTGATTTCGAATACGTCGCCGCTATTGAGCAAATCATCCACGCAATGAATATCCGATTGATTTTTCTGATCTGCAATTTGTTCATCAATCAAACGGTCAAACGTTGGTGCAGCAGCCGAACGAATTACGCCCACAGCCATTGGAAAATCAGGCGGGGTCATTCTGGCAAGCAACAATTGCAAAGTAGAATCTTGCTCATATTGATTATGCACCAATATATCATCGACAGTGATGCCATTTTTGCCTGATTCCACTACTTCAAGCCGTAACCCATTTAATCGAATGCCTTTCGTTTTATCTTTTCCAAAAAGCATCGGTTCGCCATGTTTCAAATAAATCTGATGATCTTCGCGATATTCTTTGCTTGTAACCAAAGCATGAGTCTTATCTGCAAAAATGACACAATTTTGCAGAATTTCCACGATTGCCGTTCCCCGGTGCATGGCTGCCGCTTCTAACACATCGGACATATTTTTTGGATTGGTATCTGCTACCCGGGCAAAGAATGTCCCCTGAGCGCCAATAACTAATTCAGCAGGCTTAAACGGAGCTTCCAATGTTCCATAAGGAGAAGTTTTGGTAATCGATCCCATTGGAGTTGTCGGTGAATATTGCCCTTTAGTAAGCCCGTATATCTGGTTATTAAACAGCATAATAGTCATGTCAATATTGCGGCGGACAGCATGAATAAAGTGATTGCCACCAATAGCCATCGAATCTCCATCACCGGTATTTACCCAAATACTGAGTGACGGATTGGCGATTTTCATGCCTGTAGCTATGGCCGCTGCACGTCCATGTATCCCGTGAAATCCGTATGTATTAACATAATACGGAAAACGTGACGAGCAACCGATACCGGATACCATTACATAATTTTCTTTACGGTATCCAAGACGAGGAAAAAGTTGTGTTACGGCACTCAAAATGGCATGGTTTCCGCATCCCGGACACCACTTAACCATTTGGTCACTCACAAAATCAGTTTTGGCTAACGGAGTTTCACTTTTCGGAATCCTCTCGTCTAATGTATTTTGCATATCCATTTAAATACTTTCTAAAAAGGTGATGATTTCTTCGACAAGGAAAGGCTGTCCTTGCACCTTGTTGAATTGCCCATAGGTAAATTGCGGATGTGTCATACGCAAATAATTGACAAATTGACCATTATTGAGTTCGCATACGACAATTTTCTTGTATTTGCCGAATATATCGACAACATTAAGCGGCAATGGCATAATATGCTTAAAATGTACATGCCCCGTCTTTTTACCTTGCTTACGCATATAGTTGGCCGCAGCATGAACAGCACCATAGGTCCCACCCCAGCTAACTACCAATGTATCGCCTTCCTGATCTCCTTCTACCGTTTGTAAAGGAATATAATTGGCTACACGACGCACTTTTTCGTCGCGAAACTTCACCATTTTTTCATGGTTCAACGGATCAGTGGACACACTACCTGCAACATCGGTTTTTTCCAACCCACCAATACGATGCAATAAACCCTGTGTACCGGGCAATGCCCATTGGCGCGCCAATGTTTCCTGATTCCGGCGATATGGCTTAAAATTAGCATCGTTGGCTTCGGCCAAAGGCGGATGAATCTCCGGAAGATCTTTTACTTTCGGTATTTTAAAAAGTTGAGAACCATTACCAATATATCCATCTGTGAGCAAAACAACAGGTGTCATATGCTCCACACTCAATTTCGCTGCCTCATACGCTGCGTAGAAACAATCGGTAGGCGATGAAGCTGCTATAACAATACATGGGCATTCTCCATTGCGTCCGAACAAAGCCTGATAAAGATCGCTCTGTTCCGATTTAGTCGGCATTCCTGTAGACGGCCCGCTACGTTGCACATTAACGATCACAAGGGGAAGTTCTGTGATCACAGCCAATCCGATGGCTTCACTCTTGAGCGAAAAACCCGGTCCCGATGTAGTAGTAATAGCCAAAGATCCGGCAAAGCTAGCGCCAATAGCCGAACAAACACCGGCTATTTCGTCCTCTGCTTGAAAGGTTTTTACACCCAACGATTTATTTTTTGATAGTTCGATCAAAATGTCGGTAGCCGGAGTAATGGGGTAGGAACCCAAGAAAAGCGGCCTACCGGAACGTTCGGATGCTGCCATAAAACCCCATGCGGTTGCTACATTGCCAATCACATTGCGATATTTGCCTTTTTCGAGCTTCGCCGGATCAACCTGAATGACAGAGGCAATTGCTTCCGTATGGTAAGCATAGCCATATCCCGCTTCCAATACCAACTTATTGTATTCTGCCACTTGACGCTTCTTGCCAAATTTTTCATCCAGATAAGCAAAAGTGGTATCCAAACTCTTGTTGAAAAGATACAAAACAATGCCCAATGCAAACATATTACGGCTCTTTTCCGCAGTCTTGGCATCTGCACCACTGTCGTTCAATGCTTCTTTCGTGAATGTACTAATAGGAGCTTTAATCAAATGATATGATTCAAGACTATTGTCTTCCAATGGATTTGTTGCATATCCTGCCTTTTCCAAAGCATTCTGGTCAAACGCATCGGCATTGACAATAATGGTAGCCCCACGTTTGGTAGATTTTAAGTTTGCCTTGAGCGAAGCTGGATTCATAGCAACCAACACGTCAAAATGATCACCCGACGTGTGTATTTTATTTTTTCCGACATGCACTTGAAACCCAGAAACACCAGCTACTGTATTTTGCGGTGCACGAATTTCAGCAGGATAGTCGGGGAAAGTAGCTAAATCATTTCCGGCTTTAGCTACTGCTTCTGAAAACAAGGTTCCTGTTAATTGCATCCCATCTCCCGAATCGCCTGCAAATTTTACAACAACCTGTTCTAAATCAATTATCTTCTTGTTCATCTCTTAATTGACGCCTTTAAATTACTGCAAGTCGCAAAGATACAAAAAAAGGCTTTCGTTTTATGATCGAAGAAAACTGTAATATACATTTTTATTTTGCTACTTTTGCAATCACCTCATCAAGAGCATTTGCAGCCAATCTGGAAGCAAGAGCTTGCATGGTGTGCAACAATTTATGGATTAAGTAACAAACAATCCTAATTTAAATAATTATTGTAGAGATTATCTTAAAGACCTAAAGCATGGATACCAAACAACAATTGATCGACCTTAAACCGCAAAAAGAATTTTTTATCGGTATTGATTCGGATGGTTGTGTTTTTGACACAATGGAAATCAAACAAAAAGAATGTTTTTGCCCCAATTTTATTAAATATTTCCATTTACAGAAAGTACAAAAAGTAGCTCGTGAAACATGGGAGTTTGTTAATCTTTATTCTGCTAATCGTGGGTCTAACCGTTTCAATGCCCTATTATATGCAATCGATTTGTTGGGCAACCGGAAAGAAGTCAAACAACGGAATGCTATTATGCCGGATTTATCCCCAGTGCGCGAATGGGTTGAGAAAGAAACCAAATTAGGCAATCCTGCTTTGATAAAATACGCAGCGGAAGTGAAAAATCCGGTTATTGACAACACTTTAGCTTGGTCTATTGCCGTTAACGATGCAATTGCCGACATGGTACACGGCATGCCTCCATTTCCTTTCGTAAAAGAATCATTGGAAAAGATCAGTGCACATTCCGATTTAATGGTTGTTTCGCAAACACCACTTGAAGCCCTCACTCGCGAATGGCAAGAAAACAATATCGATCATTATTTGCGTATGATTGCCGGCCAAGAACATGGCACTAAAACCGAACATCTGAAATATGCCGCCGTCGGTAAATATCCGGCCAATAAAATTTTGATGATTGGCGATGCACTGGGCGATCTGAAAGCGGCCAAAACCAATGGCGTTCTCTTTTATCCAATTAATCCGGGATATGAAGACGCTTCTTGGGAACGTTTTTACAACGAAGCAGCCGACCGTTTCTTTGCAGGTACTTATTCCGGTCAATATGAAGAATCGTTAATCAACGAATTCAAAGTGTTATTGCCCGAGAAACCGAGTTGGTAAATTTTCACATACAACTTGGCCAATTATGCGGGTAGTGATTCAGCGGGTCAGCGAGGCGTCGGTTACTATCGACGGAAAAATCCATTCAAGTATCGGACAAGGATTGTTGGTATTGGTTGGATTTGAACATGAGGATAAGCAGGAAAACATCGATTGGTTATGTGGCAAAATCATCAATTTACGCATCTTTTCCGACCATGAAGGCAAAATGAATTTATCTGTCTTGGACATACAAGGCAGTATATTGGTTGTGAGCCAATTCACTTTGCATGCTTCCACACGTAAAGGCAATCGTCCTTCATTTATTCGTGCTGCACATCCGTCTGTTAGCGAGCCTCTGTATCTTGCTTTTGTGGAGCACCTGTCCGAAATATTAGGAAAGCCCGTTGGTACAGGTAGTTTTGGCGCAGACATGAAGATTGCATTGGTAAATGATGGGCCTGTTACCATCGTAATGGACACGGAAATGGACTTGTAAAAATGAACTATGGATAATTGATCTTTTGTTTGAGAAATAATTATAACACCTATTTGTCGAATATAATCGAGACATAATGCATATCTGATTTTAATAAAACACGCAATAAACAAACTGCGAGCATTTTACTACTTTGATTTTCAATCAAAATATCTTTTGTGGGAAAATTATTTGATTTTTTATTCAAAAATATTTGTATTGACTACGAAAATTTCGTACATTTGCGACATGTTCGTAATTTAATTGATTCTATGGAAAATTTAACACCACAGGAAGAAGAAGCCATGTTGATTTTATGGCGATTGAAAAAAGGATTCGTCAAAGATATATTGGAACAATATCCTGAATCCCGCCCACCATATACAACGTTGGCATCGACCATTAAAAACTTGGAACGTAAACAATATGTGGAAGGTCGTCGTTATGGCAACACGTTCGAATATACGCCCATTATCAGTGAAGCTGAATACAAAAAGCAGTTTATGTCCGGATTTGTCAAGGATTATTTCCGTAATTCTTACAGCGAGTTGGTCGCTTTTTTTGCCAAAGAACAACGCATTTCAGCCGATGAATTGAAAGAGATTATCCGTTTGATTGAAAATTCCGGAACCCGATGACGCCTTTTTTGTCATATTTATTGAAAGCCAACTTGATTCTGATCTTGTTGTATGGCTTTTATTATGTATTTCTGAAAAGAGATACCTTTTATAGCTCAATTCGATACTACCTACTAATCACACTTATTGCAACCATTGTTTTTCCTTTCATCAATATATCGGAATGGTTGAATCGCAATGAAACGGTAGTGGAAGTTTCTCAATATATCCCTGATATTAATGCCATATATCTATTGATTCTCGCGCAGTCCTCAGCAGAATCTGCTACCGAAACAATTGTATCCAAACCCATATCTTTTGAAACTATCTTGATGTGGTGCTTTTTGTTAGGAACTGTCTGCCTGTTTGCTAAAAGATTGTTTCAATTGACCGGATTAGGGTGTTTATACTATCGCTCTCCAAAACAACATTATGGGAAACAATCAATTGTGGTAACAAACCGGGACATGCAACCATTTTCTTTTTTCGGACAAATTTTTTTAAATCCTTCGTTGTACCAGGAAGAAGAATTAAATGAAATTATGGCTCATGAACAAATACATTGCCGTAAATCGCACACAATAGATATACTTCTTGCTGAAACAGTTGCATGTTTATGCTGGTTTAATCCCATAGCATGGTTATTACGCTACAACCTCAAGCAAAATATTGAATTTTACACCGACCGAAAAGTGCTCCAAACCGGTTTTGACCGAAAACACTACCAATATAACCTATTACGCACATCCGGAAACACATATCAAATTGTCAATCATTTCCATTTCAATCACCTCAAAAAACGTATCATCATGATGAACAAGAAAGATTCACCCCATATCCTATCCGCCAAATATGTATTGGCTATTCCAGCGTTCATGGCTGCCATGTTGGTAACACAAGCATCCGGTTTGCAACCCAACCAATCTGTGTCCTTAATCGATCAAATGGTTGATGCACCAAAACCGCAAACAGATATCCTGATAGATTTAGTAGAAGGTTCTTCGATCACTTCTAATAGGCAAGCAAGCCAATATGTCATTGAAGAAAAAGGCGGAGTCACTGTTCAGCCACCAACTAATGAACACAACACAAACGCAACCCTTATTGAAACAAGCGGCATGATATTTCCCGAAAATACAAATGTAACTATTCTTAACTCGAACTCTACAATCCGGCACCATAATAAGGCTTTCAATCCGGCACCCAACGATCCTTTGGTGATTATTGATGGGAAAGAATATTCACAAGACATGAACCTTTTTCCTGAAGATATAGCAGTAATAGAAGTTCTTAAAGACGCTTCTACAGCATCTTATGGAGAAAAAGGTAAGAATGGCGTCGTCATCATAACAACAAAGACTGGGGCAAAACAAAACACACTTCCAAACACTAATTCGGATACTTTATATATAATTGATGGTGTAGAACGTTCTACAATCAATGGCATTCAACGTACAGACATAGAATCAATAGATGTTTTGAAAGGACCAGCAGCAATGGCTTATGGAGAGAAAGGTGAAAATGGAGTAGTGATTGTCACAACAAAAAATAAAACAAGACAAAACATATCTCCTAATACAGATGTTTTATATATTATAGATGGGAAAGAGTGTTTTGATACCGGTAACCTTTCTCCTGAAGATGTAGAATCAATCGAAGTAATAAAAGGACCTTCTACAGCGCCTTATGGAGAAAAAGGCAAGAATGGAGTGATTTTTATCAAAACAAAACGAGGTGCAACAAGCGCCCTCTCTAACACAGATAATCATGTCGCCGAATTGACGAAAAAGGCTGATATGAAAAATAAAGAGGATGGTATCTCAAACACAGCATCTAAAGAGCATAGCCAAGTGATTGGCTATGCTCGCATAAGCGATAGCCCCAATAATGACAATAAACAGCTCTATATCAAAAAAGACCAAGATGGTAATATTACTGTTTCCAATAGAGCAAAAAACAACGATGAAAATTAGAAATCGAAAGTATAATCCTCATTGCTCAGGCTTCATCCTCGTATTTTTGATTTCTGCGGCGAGAGATAAATCCTGCTTTGCGAATGGCATCCTGCATGGATTCGATATCCAACGAATGGGAAGCTCCCGCCGCTGATACCACATTTTCTTCAATCATCACTGAACCCAAATCATTGGCTCCTGCGTATAAAGCCAACAATCCGGCAGGAACACCCACCGTAAGCCATGAGGATTGTATATTAGCAACGTTAGGTAACATCAATCGACTGATCGCAATCATGCGTAAATATTCTTGTGTATCGGCATGACTGACAATGTCAAATTTACGCTCCAATTGCGTCCCTTTACTCTGAAACGGCCAAGGGATGAATGCAAGAAACCCATAAGTATCCTCCGGTTTTTGGGATTGTAGCTCACGTATATGAACTAAATGAGTAATGCGCTCTTCATCCGTTTCTATATGTCCAAACATCATAGTCGCCGAAGTTGGTAAGTTTAAACAATGCGCTTCATGCATTACATCTAACCATTGTTGTGTATTGCATTTAACCGGGGATATAAGATCACGTACACGATCGGATAAGATCTCTGCCCCAGCGCCCGGAAAACTATCCAAACCTGCATCAATCAAATGTTCGAGAACTTCCCTGTAACTCAGTTTCTCTTTTTTTGCAATATGATATACTTCCGGAGGACCTAAAGCATGTAGTTTTAATCGCGGATAACGGCTTTTTAACCCACAAAATAAATCAACATACCATTGTAATGTTGCATGAGGATGCATGCCTCCTTGCAACAACAATTGATTCCCTCCTTTTTCAAACAATTCTTTGATTTTCTGATCGTATTCTATATCAGATGTGATATAAGCCTTAGAGCTCTTGAGTGTGCTACAAAAATTACAAAAAAGGCAATGCGAAATACAAACATTGGTATAATTAACAGTCCGGTCAATCTGCCAACTAACCGTATTACCGGGCACATGAATCCGGCGCAACGCACAACCCAGTTCCATCAATTCGGGAAGTGGTGCATGCCGATATATATACAAACCTTCTTCGATCGACAAGAATTCCAGATTCAATGCTTTTTGATATAATTCTGATAAATGCATCCGGATCAAGCTCTATTGATATATTGACATAACAAGAATTAAAATAAATTTACACACAAATAAATGCTCTTAATAATAACACAAGGCAAAATTCAGAATATGAGAAAATTTCAAGGCAAAGTTATTCCAAAAACCTATAATCTGACAAATTTATTTTATCTTTCGACATTCAACAAAAATATTCTATTTGCATGCAAGGCACTGTAGTCAAGTCGACCGGCAGCTGGTACACGGTAAGAACTGCAGACAACAAGCGTATCGATTGCAAACTTAAAGGCCGCATCAGAACGCAAAATCTTAAAAGCACCAATCCGGTTGTGGTTGGCGACTGGGTAACTATTGAAACTGGGCAGGATGGGACAGGTGTGATTGCAAATATTGAACCGCGAAAGAATTACATTATCCGCAAGTCGATCAATTTATCAAAACAATCGCATATTATTGCAGCTAACGTTGACCGGGCGTTTTTGATTGTTACGCTGCGAATGCCAGAAACTCCATTGGAATTTGTCGACCGATTTTTGATTGTTGCTGAAGCATATAGTATACCAGTATGCCTTGTTTTCAACAAGGTAGATATATACACAGCAGAAGAATTGGACATATTGGCAAATCTTGAAAAGATCTATCAAACAATCGGCTATCAAACAATCAGGACTTCGACACACGGAACAGGCATTGAAGAGTTGAAACAATTGTTACACGGTTCCACCAGCGTAATTGCCGGATTGTCTGGCGCCGGCAAATCGTCGCTAATTAATGCTGTTGATCCCACATTACATGTCCGGGTAGGCGATATATCGGAATATCATCGCAGTGGAAAACATACGACCACTTATGCCGAAATGATTGAATTGAAAGGTGGCGGGGATATTATTGATACGCCCGGAATTAAAGGATTCGGATTAATTCATATAGAAAAAGAGGAGTTGTATCATTTTTTTCCCGAAATATTCCGGATTTCTTCTCAATGCTTGTTTCACAATTGCAGACACATCAATGAACCGGGTTGTGCTGTGATTAAAGCTGTACAATCAGGGCAAATTAGCGCAAGTCGTTATAATAATTATCTGAATATTATGTCAGACAGCCATAATAAATATCGGTAATGCGCTACGCCTTGTGATTTGATTGATAACCAAAAGAAGATAAAGTACCAAAAGATATGTAACTTTGACCCAGTATTTTTATCCGAATGATCCCATAATGAATATTTAGTGTCAATGGGTCAGACGGGCATTTGGCTTAGAACAAAAAGTAGACAAATGAAAAGAAGAAATATTTCCGTAGCATGCAGCGTTTGCTTGTTGCTAATTGCATTAAGTGGCTATTATATCTATTCCAGGTATTGTGTGCAGATCGATTCAAAAAAAGAATTGTTGGTTTCATATGTAAAACCAATAGATGTGCAAATAGATTATATCAAGTCGCTCGTTAACGAGTTGCCGGTTATTGTAAAACCATCAGCAGAAACCAAAAGAATGTTAAATTCCAACATGGAAATGGATGCTGCTAATATTCTGCAGTTAGAAAATTTTTACTCCAAAAATTATTATTTCATTAAAGGTATTTCGATACAAGACAATTTGGGAAACGCTTTTAATATCACTCGGGACAAAGATGGGAATTATATTAAGGATACTTACAAGAGGCGTTTGCTAAAGCCATTAGTCGCAACAAAAGAAGTGACAGTTAATCAATCCAATTTTTCTAGCGCATTACCTATTTTTTACAAAGATTCGCTTGTAGGAAATATAGAGGTCGATTTTGATATAGCTTCTTTAGACGAAGCAATTTATTCACCTTATGTACAAAAAGATATCTGGCCGACTGCAATTATTGACGCAAACAATTATACTGTTTTCCCCAATGATGCACTGATCCGGTTAGACCAGGTGGATATCATCTGGTCCCAAATACAACAAGGAAATAGCGGATATATGACCCATTATGTATCTGGTGATGGTTTTTCGCATAAAGTTCTTTCTTATTACAAACCTGTGATGATTGAACAATACGTTTTGGGAGAGATAATCAGTATTAATATTGATCCGGACAGGATTTCTGCTATTACAGAATTCATTCTTCTCTGTTGCATTTTTATCATACTTATGGT
Organism: Bacteroidales bacterium; assembly: GCA_031549585.1. Taxonomy (GTDB): domain Bacteria; phylum Bacteroidota; class Bacteroidia; order Bacteroidales; family UBA4181; genus JAIRLS01. Next base: position 6,755 of record JAVBPN010000402.1, on the reverse strand, counting down.
CATTGCAATCATTATTGCCAATAAAATCACAAATGAACGTAATAAACGTTTAATAGAAAAAGACAAGAATTTAGATTTTTTGCAAACGGTTTTCCAAAAAATTCCTGTCGGTATTGTTGTTACAGATGCACACGATCAGCTGATTAATGCCAATCAATACGCCTTTGAAGCCCTTAATTATTATATCACAACAAATGACATTGGAAAAAATATCCGACAGATATCGTTACCTACTGATTTTACCGATACGACAGGAGAATCGAATGAAATTATAAAATGTAATATCGGTTATCACGGAAAAGATTTATACATAAATAAGCAACAGATCAATGTCACTAATTTATCCAATGACAAATTTACCATCAATTCCTTTTGGGATATCACTAAACTAGAACAAGAACGTCAAAAAGCCGTGCAATCCGATATCGCCAAATCGGAACTATTAAGCCGGATTACGAATGACCTGAAGAAACCTCTTGAACGAATTGAAGATACGGTTATTCTCTTAAATCAAAAATATCCGGAAGACCAAGATGTCAGCCATGTAAAAGAATCCGCTGCTGCTTTTTCAGATATGATGGAAACAGTGATAGATTTTGCAGACATCGAATCTGGACAGGTAGTGCTCGACGAGATTGTGTTTAATGTCCAAGAAGTGGCGAAACATACTATGGCCATGTATAAAATCGAAGCAGACCGCAAAGGAGTTAAGCTGTACATGAATATTACCAACAAAGAACGTCAAATGGTAGGCGATCCCATACGATATAGCCAAATTTTAGATCAGTTGTTGAGTAATGCTGTCAGATTCACTTCCGTAGGCGAAATTCGGATATCAATAGAGCCATCAGAAATGTTGGGCAAAAAGATTCTGGTCAAAACCATTATAGAAGATACGGGGCAAGGAATGAGTAAGCAACAACTCAAAAATCTTTTCCAGCTCGAATTTCAGTCAAAATCAAAAGACACATCCATCGGATTGGGTGTTATTATAGCGAAAAAGTTAGTCTCTATGATGGGTGGCACAATCCGCGCATCCAGCCCATCCCCTATATCGAATAATCCCAGCTTTCCAGGCTCGCAATTCTCTTTTACCATGCAATGCCTTCCTGATGTGGAAGTAAAAAAGAATCTGGATTTTTCGCATATCACTTCATATGTACAAATCAATGTACTGATCATTTCCAGTGATATTCATAGCATACAAGGGATCAATGCATCTTTGAACATGAAAGGAATTAATACAGATTTATATATGTATAATTCCGAAACGGAAGATTTGTTAATCAACAAGTTGACTATAGATAAAGAATATTACCAATTGGTGATTGTGAACACATCCGACAATAGCACAAACTTTCTTATTCTCAACAGAATCTACGAAAATAAATTGTCCGGTTCTTTCCTTATTGCGTTGATTGACCGATTTTACATAAAGGGAGATTACCTGAAAGCAAAAAATTTAGAAGTGGATTGCTATCTGCAAAGAACCGAAAATCGACATGAAATCAATCATTTCCTCAAGGAGCATTTTAAAAACATTGTTGAACAAGACATTCAAAAACCAACATTACGAAAAGGGTTATCTGTGCTGATTGCTGAAAATAATTTATTAAGTCAATCTGTTGCCAAATTAGCATTCAACAAATTAGGATATACGGTCGACCTGGTGACCAACGAAATCGAATTGAATGAACAACTCGAGTCCAAAGATTATGATATTATGTTGATCGATTTGCAATTCCCTCCCGACAATGGTTTTACCACAGTAAAAGGACTGCGTAACAAAGGTTATAAACAACCAATCATTGCCATGACTTCAACCCAAACCAAAGAAAATTTCAAGAATATGGCAGAAGCCGGGATGAATGGCTTTGTTGTTAAACCACTTATAGCAGAAAACATCAAGGATATGTTGCTTCAATGGTTTGTATGACCATGTTAGAAACATTATTATTTGTATTAGCCATACTGTTTTTTCTTCCTTATCCGGTTTTAATCCTTATATACCGAAAAGAATGGAGCATACTCAAACAATTTGAAAGCAAAGAAAATACACGGCATGTATCCGTTTCGATAGTGGTTCCGATGCGTAATGAAGAGAACCACATAGAACAGTTATTACACGACTTATTACAACAAAACTATCCGTCCGAATCGTATCATATATATGTTGTTGACGATCATTCTACGGACAATTCTCCATGTATAGTTGATTCTTTATCTCAGAAATATCCTAATATTTCTTTGTTTTGGCTGCCCGAAGGAAAAAGAGGTAAAAAAGCAGCCATTGCCCATTCCCTTCCTTTTCTACACGAAGAGTTGGTAATCACTATCGATGCGGATTGTCATGTGCGTCCAGAATGGCTATCGACAATCGCAGCATTTTATGTAGAATACCAGCCAGCCATGATCATTTGTCCGATTATATTCCGCCATGATCATTCTATTTTGAGCCAATGTCAGGCATTGGAAATGCTGAGCCTGACAGGATGTTCTGCTGCTTCTGCATCATGGGGACATCCGGTGATGTGCAGCGGAGCGAATCTGGCCATTGAAAAAGACATCATGCTCAAATATGCATACATATATGAAAGCCCTATCATGTCGGGTGATGATATGATGATGATGATTGAAATTAAAAAAGAACACCCGGAAAGAATCAAATATCTGAAATCAGTTGCTACTACGGTCGAAACCATACCACAATCCAATGTAAAAGGTTTTATCCGCCAACGTAACCGATGGACATCCAAAAGCCCAAAATATACGGACAAAGATGTGATCACCGTTGCGCTCATTGTTTTTATGGCCAATCTAACCATAATTGCCTGTTTGCTTGCCGGATTTTTTTACATCCAGTTTATATATTTGGCAATCATGCTATGGATACTGAAATCAATTGCCGACTTCATGCTATTGCATCTATTCTGTAATTTTTGGAATGAAAAAAAACTGATGCGTATCTATGCAATAGCACAATTCCTATATCCTTTTTATGTAGTTTGGGTAGGTATTGCAGGAAATATTGTCCCGGTAAAATGGAAAGACAGGAAGAGCAAGCGGGTTATCTTACAATAAATCCATTAAAACAAATAATTTAGCCCGATATAAAGCCCTGATTTTCCATCACGACGATCGGCAGCTAACCCATAATTCACATGTGCAACAAAATTGTGATTGAGCGCGCCTGAAATGCCGCCGCCATAGCTTAAATGCATATGTTCCCTACCTCCTTGCAATAGATATGCATTAGCTTCCGGTATGCTTTGATCATAAGTAAAATCATAATCCCGTGTCACTCTACCAAAATCAGAGAAAGCGCTAAGTGCTAAATAAATGTGTTGCTTCCAAAGAATGGTTCTAAAAAACTTCCACCGGATTTCTACATTCCCATAAAAAATATCTTCGCCAACAATCCGGTTTCGCAATATACCCCGCAATGTTTTCGCCCCTCCCAATCCATCACGGGTAATATTGGTATTATAGACATACGGAAGCATATAAAACGGCATTTTTCCACCAATCTTGGGTTGATAACTTAACCGGACGGCCAAATTCAATACCTCATCCACCAAAGTGAAATATTGCCTATGCGTGATAGCCAATTTGACAAACCCGGTATTTGTTCCGCCAATAGATGGCGAAGCAAGCAGCATCACTTCCGACCAAATACCTTTCATGGGATTGGGTTCGTTATCCCGCGTATCATACACCACCCCTCCTTTAAAAATGTAATGATTTCCTCCATCCTTTTGATCTTCGGGAATTACACCCCATGAAACAAAATGATCGTACAACAACGGTATATCAGGCAATAAGTCATCGCTGTCTTTCCCTTTATTCAGTTTTTCGACGTCTACAGTTGCGATTTTAAAACGATTATACTCGAAACCTGCCATCCACCGAAGCCTTTTCCCGATAATATTTCCTTGAAAATCAGCACGTAGCCGCAACATGCGCCGATCGTGCCGATAAAACATCCGGGATATATAATCAGCACTGTTTTTGTCCTCAAAGTCATGATTATACCAAGCCTCGTAACCATTGAATCCATAAAAATCAAGTGCTTGTTCTGTGAAATAGCTTGCTTCAGCAGTAAGACGGATATTGGGGATCAAATATTCCGAGTCATAAATAAACTGCCACAAACCACTCCCTTTAGTTGTTTGATTCCATTCAAGGTAAAAGGAATGCAAATATTTGGGATAAGTAGAACCATCGCCAAACAGATAAAAATTGGTCAATAGTCCGTATTTGAATCCAATATCGGTATCAAAAGCGATAGCTGGCAATGCGCCAAATGTCAACCCTGTTTTGACATGCTTGATCGTGTCTGTTCCATAACTATAAGAGTTTATAGAGAAAACACAAAATAAGAAAACCACTAAATGGCGAATTTTCATACAAAATACATCATAGATAAAGTTACCCAAGCTGATAAATATTGACCTGTCACATTTGTTATTCTGCGAAAGATATATAGAAATCTGAGAAATTCGCAACATTAGTCTTTCATCTTAATTTTTTCCAAATCTTCAACTGTTTTGGGAATCGGATTTCCCAAAACACGACAACCCGTTTCTGTAATTAACAGATCATCCTCTATTCGGATGCCACCAAAATCCCGGTATGATTTTAACTTTTCATAATTGATAAATTCCGCACATTTCTTTTCCGCCCCCCATTGATCAATCAATGCAGGAATAAAATACAAACCCGGTTCATCCGTTATCACAAAACCCGGCTCCAATTTTCGCGCCATGCGTAAAGCCGAAAGCCCAAACTGTGTGCTACGTGAAATTGTTTGATCGTACCCTACATACGATTCCCCCAAACCTTCCATATCATGTACATCGAGCCCCATCATATGGCCTAATCCATGTGGAAAGAACAAAGCGTGCGCACCTTGTAATACTGCTTCATCCACATCTCCTTTCATCAATCCAATTTGTTTCAATCCATCAGCTAATACCCGGGATACGGCTATATGAACATCCCGATACAATACGCCGGGCTTACAAATATCTATGGCTTTAAGATTCGCATCCAATACGATTTGATAAATATCCTTTTGCTGTGGACTGAATTGTTCCCCTACAGGGATAGTCCGGGTAATATCTCCCGCATACCCCATAGCGTTTTCAGCCCCTGCATCAACAAGGAGCAATTGTCCTTCTTGCAGGATATGGCCGCGCGAATAATTGTGAAGAATCTGCCCGTTGATAGATAAAGTCATTTGAAAACTCAAACCGCCACTATGCGATAACGCAATACCTTCAATGGCTCCGGCTAACTCTTGTTCGATCATCCCAGCACACGCATGCTGCATCACATATTGATGCATTTCACCAGTTATATCAACAGCTTGTTCAATTTGGACAATCTCTTGCGCCTCTTTAACGGAACGTAAACTTACAACTGCCCGGATGAGTTCCTTTGACGCCTTTGCTACCTGCTCATTCGGATGGACATGCAGCAAATCAAAAAGCTGAATTTTGGTTTCGGCGCGATAAGGCGGAAGAAAGTGAACCGGACGTTTTTGCCGAACAATTTTTTCTACGAACTCTGCCAAACCCGCATAGGGCAATGTCTTTGTTATTGCAACAGAGGCTGCTCTTTCAGCCATTGCCGGCTGCTGTCCCATCCAAATAATATCATCTATAGATGAATCATCGCCAAACAGATATTCTTCTCCACTATCTATATCAATTATAGCAGCCAGATCGGGCTGTGCCAAACCGAAAAAATACAGAAAAGAACTGTCTTGCCTAAAAGCATATGTATTGGCCGGATAATTGAATGGGACATCTGTATTCCCAAGAAACAAAACAACACCATTGTGCAATGCTTTGCGTAGTTGTACCCGGCGTTTTTGATAAGTGTCAGGAGCAAACATATCTTGATGTTTTTGATTTTGACAAAAATAACTTTTCTATGCCATATTCACAAGCACAGAAGCATTTACAAAGAGCAAGGCTATCGAATATAAATCCAACGGTGGTCAATACATATAAAGATAAATCCGATCAAAATCGAATAAAATGCATACCATTTGATGGGAATATATGATTTTGGCGATATTCCTAATTTGTAGTAATTATAACCTATCAAGAAGAATTTTTCAAGGATATGTATCAATCCTGAGCCTAAGGCGATCCCTACTACGCCATAATATTGGATAAAAAATAACGAAGCACTTATGTTTAAGATAATTTCCAAGATTGACGCCCACATCAGAATTGAAGTTTTTTTCAAACCGATCAATATGGTTTGTGGAAATACAATACGGCTGATAATCATTAACTGATATACCATAAAAACGTCGGCACTACGGACGAAATCGATGTTAAACAATATCCTGAAGAGTACATTACTGAACATCATGATCAGAATGGACAAAGGAAACAGGAAATGCATCTGGCGGAGCGACCTCATTTTGATCTCTTCCAATATGGCCGGAATATTTTTTTTGATCGAAAATAAAGGAAGCATTGCATTGTGTAGTCCTGATGTCATCATCACGACAAATGGCAATTCCTTACAACCATACCTGAAAATGGCGAACTTTTCCGTATCAAAAGCAATACTTGCTACCAAACTATCCACATACTGGGTGGATCCACTCAGTAAAGTGCTGAATATAATCGGATAACCCACATATAGATTGTTCCGTATGAATGCCCAAGAAAGCTTGAACTCCGCATGAGTGTAAAGTAAATACAGCAAAAACAAAAATCTCAAAAAATTAACCG
>JAVBPN010000396.1:0-22507 GCA_031549585.1 Bacteroidales bacterium | reverse complement strand
GCGGCCGAGAATACGGAAGAGGAAGCTCCTATTATCGAGATACAATAGCATCTATCAACCGAACAATCGAACATGCACACGCCCACTTAGAAATGGCAACTTGTATAATCTTTCCCTTTTTGTAACTTTGCATCAGATTTTAACACTTTGTATTCGTAAATAATATCAGAAATAAATGGCAAACAGCATCATCCTCGAAAAGCTGGAAGCAATAAAAGTCCGTTTTGAAGAAATAGGCCAACAAATTACCGACCCTGAGGTAATGAGTGATATGCCTCGTTATGTAAAACTCAATAAAGAATACCGCGATTTAGAACCTTTAATTGAAGCCTACAACCAATATCGCAATGTCTTGATGAATTTGGATGATGCAAAAAACATCCTTCAAAATGAAAAAGACGAAGAAATGAGGGATATGGCAAAGGAGGAAATTGAAACGTTGACTACCCAAGTTGATTCATTAGAAGCTCAAATCAAGCTATTGCTTTTGCCTGTCGACCCGGAGGATGATAAAAATGCTGTTATGGAAATACGTGCCGGAACAGGCGGTGATGAAGCAAGTATCTTTGCCGGTGACCTTTTTCGAATGTATTCCCGTTTTTGCGAAAACAAAGGCTGGAAAGTAGAAGTCACAAGTTCATCTCCCGGACCTTCGGGCGGATTCAAGGAAATAGTGATGAATATCAGCGGAACGAAGATATATGGCACATTAAAATATGAATCGGGCGTGCATCGTGTACAACGTGTTCCAAAAACCGAAACACAAGGAAGGGTGCACACTTCTGCTGCAACAGTAGCGGTATTGCCCGAAGCCGGAGAATTTGATATTGAATTAAATATGAACGATATCCGGAAAGATACCTTTTGTTCTTCCGGCCCCGGCGGACAATCTGTTAATACCACTTATTCAGCTATCCGATTGACACATATACCAACCGGAATTGTGGTGCAATGCCAGGATGAAAAGTCGCAAATCAAAAATTTCGAAAAGGCGTTGAATGAGTTAAGGACCCGTATCTATAACCTCGAATATCAAAAGTATTTGGATGATGTATCTTCCAAACGTAAAACAATGGTTTCGACCGGTGACCGCTCCGCCAAAATACGTACATACAACTATCCGCAAAGCCGGATTACCGACCATCGCATCAATTTAACTTTGTACAATCTGCCGACAGTGATGGATGGCGATATTCAAGAGTTGATTGATAAGCTGCAAATGGAAGAAAATGCAGAAAGACTTAAAGACAGCGGGCTGTAATTTATATAATTGATAATTGAATATTGCACATTGAATATTTGCAAATACCTGTTGGTTCAATAATAATCGGTAGTGCATTTAGAAAATGAGTTTCATTCATGATTTTGGCTAAAGCCCTTATAATGAGTAAAATTGTAACCGTCAGCTAAAGCTGAACGGCAATGAAAATCATCAAATTCATTGCTGTTGGATTCATCCAACGGACGATAAATACAATATTATTAAGGCTTTAGCCGAATTATAATTTAGAGGTTTTTCTCCAAATGCACTACGGGTTCAATAATAATATAATTTAACTCTGCAACCAAAATGAATGGCATCTATAAACACAAAATTTCAAACTCGAAACTCTAAATATTACCAATCTTCCGTAGTGCTTTTCAGATTGACATCCGTACAGTATTTGTAAATATATGTCGATGATTCCTTATTCCCCAAGTCAAGCGCTTTCCTCCAATAGTAACAAGCATTTTCAATTTGGTTGACTTGATATGAAGCAATACCTTTTTTAAGCCATGCTTCCGGAAGTTTCGGATTGAGATCTAATGCCTGGGCAATGTCGTTTTCTGCCAATTCATAACGATCAGCTTTGAAATAGGCATCAGCCCTTGCCAAAAAATATTCGGCAGACGTAGTTTCCTTTTCTAATACCTGACTCAGAAATTCTATCCCTGAAATAGCATTCCCGTTTGCCGTTTCATTCACCCCCATTTGATACAATGCTTTTGTATCGGCAGGAAGGTATGTAAAATAAAAATCCAAATCTTTACGGGCTTCGTCATATTTTTGAGCCATACGTAGAATACCGGAACGCTGTAAATACAAATCAAAACTGTATGGAGCAAGCCGGATTGCCCGGTTGATATCATCCAACGCCTCATCATATTTTTTAAGCCGTACAGCTATTGCTGCAGTTTCCGCATAATAATCTTGCCGGTTGTTGCGTACACCAATTGCCTTACGATAATTATCCAAAGCAGCATTGTCCTGTGTCATTGCCACGTATGCCTTTCCTCTCATAACAAGCAACCTGTCTGATGACGAACGCTGCTCCAACTCGCTATCAAGTATCATAAGAGCATCCGCATATTTTTTGCGTTTGATCAAGTTGGCCGCTTCTGCTGCTTTTTTTTCCGACGCATTGTACCAATCCTTTTCCCACAATGCACGCCATTCCTTGCTTCGTTCTAGTTTTTCCAACGCCGGGTCGAGTGTCAACTCACTTTCAAACAGCTTATCCCGTTGAGCAAGGTATTTCTGCAACCATTCGCATGCCTTATCCGGTTGCCCTAATTGCGCATAAGACCGTGCAATGTATAGTTGATTATCGGAGGCAGTTCTTAATGCCTCTGCCTTTTCAAATGCAGCGATGGCGTCCTGATAACGACCGCCCAAATAATGCGCTTCGCCCAAAGTATAGCACATGGCCGCTGTCCGTTCATTTTCGGGAATTGACAGTATTTGCGCAGAAACCTCGTTGTACGAACCATTAATCATGGCAGCATTGGCACGCAAATATGCTTCATTCAGCTTTTGCGCATTTAACTGAGCAAAAGTCAAAAGGAATAATATAGGGAATGCGATTTTCATGACAATTCTATTCAATAAAAGGTTGGGCATCATTCCCAGCATACAAATGGATAAATCCGCTCTGCGTATGCATTTGAGTGCCGGTCAAACGGTCTTCGTACACATCACAGGTATAATAATAAACCCCAGTCAGAACAAATCTTTTGCTGGTCATATCGCGCCCATCCCAATTGATATTTGGATCGGAAGTCTTGAAAACCAATTTACCCCAACGATTATATATTTTCATATCTACCTTTTCAACATGCCCCGGATTGTATGCTTTAAAGATATCATTGATATTATCTCCATTGGGAGTAAAGACATTGGGAAGTTCGTACGTCCCGCACTCATCCAAGCATAATATATTACTCATAGGGGAAATGTTTCCGGCGCTATCGACCGCTGCCACTTGATAGCATCCGATGACTACACCGTTATGCGAATATGTCATTACATGCGGATCGAGTACCGAATCAATTTTATTATATGTCCGCCGGTCAAATGAATAGTAGATGTAATATTTTTCCACATCATCACCACATCCCAACGCCATAGTCCAAGTGAGCTCGTTACGATTGTCTGCACAAATGCTTTTCCCCGACAATTCAGGCGCACAAGGCGGAACATTATCCTCAGGCATCACACAAGCAACGTGCGAATAGTTTTCATTATCATAACGAACATTATCAATTAATCGATAGCCCCTGCTCCGAATGCGATAACAATATGATTGTCCATTTTTAAGGCCGGTATCGGTATACGTTTCATTATACGAAACGCCGACACTATCAACCGGAATGCACATTCCATTGGTGCTGATACATCGATAAATCGTATATTCCGCATTTATCCATGGCGTTAGCCTTCCAAAAGTGATGATGACCGACTTATCAGATGGTTGCAATACCGGATAGAGCGTTGAAGCGGTTTCAAATTCATCAATCCGGTATTCATTGCCGGCTGACATATTCCATAACTCAACCTTATAATAATGTGGAAATATATTTTTCGTATCCCGATGATCATCAGTGAATGTCGTATCTGTCAAAAGCGCTGCAGCAACAGGCACTGGTGTTTGATACAAGAATGTCCAATTGTTGTCTGACGGTGTTGTTGTGGTATACAAGCGATACTGAAATGGCCCGGCATGGTTTGCCAATGTATCTTGCAACGGCTTATACAACCATGCAACATCAATTATTCCATTCGTTGCGTCTATAGCATCCACATGTGCACGAATCATGGGAGGAGTTCCTGACATCAGCACAGCACATGATGCGTCGGAAGGAAAACTTTTAGCTCCATCGGAGAAATAGGCCACAATGCGATAACAATATTCTATACCGGGACTAAGCCCTTTACCGTTATTATTGTCTTCATAAATCGTATTTCCAATACCTTGAATGGTCGCAATTTTTTCATAACCCGATTCGGCTGGAATACCGCCAACACACGAATCCGGATTCACTGCCGGATTTCCAATACTACGATAGATCTCATATCCTGCAGCTTGGGTACAAATCGTAGTGTTCCATTTAAGATTTACGCTCTTTCGGCTGGCAACAGATGTTAAACCTGTAACTTTAGGCGCCAACACCGTAATATTGAAATTTCTAAAAGCCACCAATTTGACTTCCGTATTTTGGTCTTCGGCTTTAATAGATACGGCATAAGGTTGCTTGCGGACATGGCTTTGATCCGTATTCCACTCAAAAGCAGCTACGGCATAGCCAGCACCACTACTCGAAACAGTAAAAGTTGACGGACTGACCGACACCTGAAATGGGCCTCCTGTAGCACTTAATTTGATCTGATCGTTATCTGGATCAGTTGCTCGAACCGTAAAATATATGCGTGTTCCCGCTTCGACACATCGTGAAGCAACATCAGAAATAACCGGTGGACGATTTTTGGAATCGACTACTTCTATTTGCATATCGCGGGCAATACTGCCGATTTTAACCCCCTTTCTCCATTCATCAACTTTCATAGCGATATTGTATATCCCAACCTGCACCGGACTTGCCCAAATCAAGTCGCCGGTAATTGGATTCACCACTAAAGAGTCGGAGGCGGTAGGAAGCGTATAATCTTCAATATCAACACCACGTTCGCGCGTACATGTTGTCAATTCATATGATAAGCTATCTCCATCTATATCATATGCCGATGGATTATGAATAAAGACTTGCCCAAGCGCCGCCTTATCGATAGGATAAGTCAACAACTGCGGCGCATTGTTAGCACCAAGGTTGGGATCGATCCTGAAAATAGTTTTGACAGAAAAAACAACACTAACCGAATTGGGAATATTCACTACACCCAAATTCCTGTTAGGGTCTTCCATGACAATACTATACACACCCGCTCCGGGAAAAGTATGCCGAATGACGTATGTATTTTTGTTATAATTATCGGCTAAAGGCAGTTTTTCTATGCGCGGAGCCACCGAATAAGTATTATCACCCCATGTGACATTTATTTCATTCCGATCTGCAGCGCTTAAGCTATACGTAAACGTAGTGATGGTAAACTCGTAGGTATTGCCTGATATATGCTTATATACAATCTGTCCGGCGCGGTTATGTGTTGCCCAGGCAGATGTATGCATCATCAAAAACAAGACTATATACCCAATATATTTTTTCATTTTACCGATCAAAACATGCATTCAGTTGGTTGCGTAGCGATGCAAAAAACGTTATAAAGATAATTCAATTTTGGATTTTTGTCTACTTAGTTTGTAGCCTTTTTCTGTCCGGCCTGTGTTAATAATCACCAAATTAGTTTGAGACGAAAAAAAATCCGTTAAAATACGGTTGTCTATTTCCACAGAACGAATAAATTGTGATGAATAGCCTTTGGTATATATCCATACAGCATCATCACGAACCACAATACTATCGGTTTTTAATTCCAATTTTTCGTTACGGTTTACTTGAAGTACAAAACGTTCATTCATGTATTGTTTAATTAATTCCCGGCATTGAGGATTTTCTTGTGCAGTACCAATCCAACCATCAATATTATATTTATTATGAAGCACCACTTCCATGTCTTCCGTAAATATACTCAATGACATAGATATTTCTTTTTTCTGCGCATCAATATCCATGTTGGTAACAGACACGAATACAGGATGTGACCATAAAGCAATGAAAAGAAAGAGGAAAGTCAATGATTAATGTTTAATTATTAATGATAAATGATTAATGGAATACCGAACACATATAAAATACTCCTTTTCATTACTTTAGGTGTTGGATTTGGCGGTTTTGATGATGCTTGTTATGAGTTTAATGATTTCAACGGCATCTTCGTTAATGCTATTAAACTCTGCTTGTGTCAAATACCCTGTTTCGTTTAAAAGTGCTAACCAATAAATGGTTTCGTTCATTTCTTTTTGTGCTATGGCCATTTTATGTTTGAAATCGCTTTTTGTTTCGGCAAACTCAGCTTCTCTAACCATAGCCCCCACGCTTGTCCCACTTCTTAAAAGTTGTTTTGATAAGACAAATTCCTTTTTACTCTCCGTCAAATACTGACATAGTCTAACGATTCTAACAGCAAAAGCGAAACTCTTGGTTTTAACAATATTCTCTTTCACCTCTCATTAATCATTAAACATTGACCATTAATCATTGTTTAGTGCGCTTCCAGCCAATTCGCGCCATAACCTATATCGACAGTCAATGGGACAGACAAGGGATATGCGCCTTCCATTTCTTTACGAACAATTTCTTGCAATTGCTCCAACTCGTTTTTAGGCACATCGAAAACCAATTCATCATGAACCTGCAAAATCATCTTTGACCGTAACTTATTGGTTTGAATGGACTCATGGATACGAATCATAGCTAATTTAATGATATCGGCTGCCGAGCCTTGCAAAGGCGCATTGATCGCATTTCGTTCGGCCATTCCGCGCACAACAGCATTGGCGGATGTAATCTCTGGCAAATAACGGCGTCGCCCCATTAACGTTTCTACATAACCTTGCTTCCGGGCGTGATCAATGGAGTCATTCATGTACCGGCGTACCTCAGGATATGCTTCAAAATATCCCGAAATTAACTCCTGGGCTTCCGATCGAGGAATAGCAAGCCGCTGTGACAAACCAAATACCGATATGCCGTATATAATGCCAAAATTAGCGGTCTTGGCTTTACGACGCATTTCCGAAGTTACTTCGTTTATGGATATCCCATAAATCTTGGCAGCAGTCGACGCATGTATATCCTCATTATGGAGAAATGCCTCAATCATATGCGGATCTTTACTCATATGCGCCATTAAACGCAATTCTATTTGCGAATAATCAGCAGAAAGCAATACATTGTTTTCATTCTCAGGAATAAATGCTTTGCGTATCTCTCTGCCCCGCTCCTCTCTAATCGGTATGTTCTGGAGATTGGGATCAGTAGAACTAAGCCGGCCTGTTGCCGTTACGGCCTGATTGTATGAGGTATGTATTTTTCCTGTGCGTGGATTAATCAACTGCGGAAGCGCTTCCACATAGGTCGATAATAATTTCTTAAGCCCACGGTATTCCAATATCAGAGGTATAATCGGATGCTTGTCCGATAAGCTGGTCAACACTTCTTCGCTGGTAGAAAACTGTTTGGTCTTGGTTTTCTTCGTTTGTTTCTCTCCCTCATTTATTTTCAGATGTACAAACAGAACGTCACCTAATTGTTTTGGCGATGCAATGTTAAAGCGCATCCCAGCCAACCGGTATATTTCTTCTTCTATTTGGTTGATCTCGGTTTCCAAAACCGCACCAAACGCTTTCATCGCTGGGACATCTATTTTCACACCGGTAGCCTCCATATCAGCCAACACATGTACCAATGGCATTTCTACAGTCTGTGACAGCCGCATCATGCCGTATTCATTCAACTGCTTTTCCAGTTTTCGCTGGAGCTGTATCGTTACATCAGCGTCTTCCGCAGCGTATTCAGAGATTTGCTCAAGCGGTACATTCCGCATGTTCAGTTGGTTTTTTCCCGGTTTCCCAATCAATGCTTCTATGTCTACAGGCGCATAATCCAAATATTTCTCCGACAAGTAATTCATATTATGCCGCTGCTCCGGCTGAATCAGATAATGCGCCAACATTGTATCGAAAATCGTTCCAGCCGTTTCTACTCCATATTGTTTGAGTACCAACATATCGAATTTTAAGTTTTGCCCGATTTTCCGGATATGAGGATTTTCAAAAAGACCTTTGAATTCATGAACGATTTGTTCTGCTTCCTTGTGGTCTGCCGGAAAGGGAATATACCAAGCCTCATGCGGTTTCAAAGAAAACGACATACCGACAATCTCATTGTTAAAGGTTGCTAATCCGGTAGTTTCCGTATCAAAACAAAACTCTGAAACTGTGCTTAATAATTCGATTAATTTTTGACGCTTATCGGATGTATCTGCTACATGATATTCGTGTGCTACCGTACGAATGGTTTCATATATCCGGTTTTCTTCCTGAGTTTCCGGTTGTGCCGCCGCTCCAAAAAGGCTCAATTGCTGAGGAGTAGAAGGGGTTTGTTTGTTTCCTCCTTCCAAACGATTCAAAAATGTACGGAAATTAAATTCTTTAAATAATTCTTTTAACCGGTCAGTATCAGGATTTTTGACCAAATAATCGCTTTCCGAGAACTGAATGGGAACATCGGTACAAATGGTCACCAATTACTTCGACATCAATAAATCATCTTTAAAATCAAGTATCTTATCCTTGGCGCTTCCTTTTACCTGATCGATATTTTGCAACAAATTGTCCACCGTACCAAATTCAGCGATTAGTTTGGTTGCTCCCACTTCGCCAAGCCCTCTCACTCCGGGTATATTGTCCGATTTATCGCCCATAATTGCCAATACCTCGATAAATTGTTTCGGATATTTGACTTGGTATGTTTCACAAATCTTTTTTACATCAAGAATTTCAGCACCCTTTCCTGAACGCGCCGGCTTGTACATAAAAATATTGTCATCGACTAATTGTGCATAATCCTTATCCGGAGTCATCATATACACCTGATATCCTTGGGAAGCAGCCTGAACAGCCACAGTACCTACCACGTCATCCGCCTCATAGCCATTATACTCCACAACCGGAATATGATAAGCATTGATAACTTCCCGGATACGCGGAACCGACTTCTTAATTTCTTCCGGCGTCTCCTCACGATGCGCTTTATATAGGGGGTACATTTCATGGCGAAATGTGGGCGACGGCGGATCAAATACAACGGCCATGTGTGTTGGTTGTTCTTTTGCCAAGACTTCTTCCATTGTATTGACAAATCCAAAAATCGTAGACGTGTTAAATCCCGAAGAATTGAACATAGGTGTACGAATCAATGCATAATACGAACGATAGATCAATGCATAAGCATCGAGCAGGAAAAGTTTTTTAACAGCCATTTTTTGCTTTTTTATAAAACAAATATAATGATTTTATGCCAACTGAAGTTGCAACAAACATTCTGGTAACGTTTCTCGTAACTCTAAAAAATTACGCCTGACAATCAATCGATTATCAGGCGTTTTGTTGTCCTGCTAGGATTCGAACCCAGACATACAGAACCAGAATCTGCGGTGCTACCATTACACAACAGGACAATTCAAAGGCAAAAGTAAATCTTTTTTATAACAAAGAAAAGAAATTTTATCCGGCAATCCCCAGATATTGTTGGGTGATTTTGACACACTCCACGGCCTCTTTCACATCATGTACCCGCAAAATATCTGCCCCTTGCAATAAAGCAATGGTGTTGATCGCAGTTGTACCATTTAACGCATGATGTGCATCGGTTTCCAACAAGCGGTATATCATTGATTTTCGAGATACTCCCACCAAAATAGGTAATTCAAAAATGTTCAATTTGCAAAGAGACCGCAATAACTCGTAATTATGTCCCAACGTTTTTCCAAAACCAAAGCCGGGATCAATGATGATGTCTTTCGCTCCCATAGAATGAAGCCTATTGATTCTTTCAGAGAAAAAGCCAATCACTTCCTGCATCAAATTTTCGTAATAAGGATGATACTGCATGGTTTCGGGTGTACCTTGAATATGTGTCATGATATAAGGAACTCCCAATTGGACTATAGTTGAAAACATTTCAGAGTCAAAAGTCCCGCCTGATATATCATTGATAAAATCCGGCTTGTAATCCTGCCACAAATCCCGGATCACCTCCGACCTATATGTGTCAACCGAAACCAATATTTCCGGAAAATATTTTTTAATCAAACCCAGCGCAAAATGCAATTTTTCATATTCCTCTTTCGGAACAACGGATTGAGCGCCCGGACGAGTGGAAACAGCACCAATGTCAATAACACCTGCCCCTTCATATATGATATTCTCACAACGTTTCAATATCTGCACATCCGTCTGATAACTGTTACCATCATAAAACGAATCAACAGTAAGATTGAGAATACCCATGACCATAGGACGATCGATATCAACTAACCTCCCGTTACAATTCAACGTTCTGCGCTTCCTCTTCGGAATATCCGACAACATGGAAAGAACCGTTATTAATTAAAACTTAACGGAGCAAACCCCGTACCGCTTCGCTCATCAATCTTAATTGGGCTATACGTTTTTTCGTATTTGGAAACATTGTCAGTCAAGGCCATTAAAAGGCGTTTGGCATGTTCTGGGGTAAGTATGATCCGGGATTTCACTTCCGCTTTGTTTATTCCGGGCATGATACGAACGAAATCCAGCACAAATTCTGATGATGAATGTGAAATAATGGCCAAGTTGGAATAAATACCTTGAGCAATATCTTCTTTTAATTCGATATTGATTTGATTTTTGTTTTCTTGTTGTTCCATTATCTTATTTATTTGAGTGATAGCATGTATTTAAAAATGATCGCACAATTTCCAATGATTTTTCGGGTTCTTCCAAGTACCCCGAATGGCCGGATTTTTCCAATACGACAACTTGCGCTCCGGGAAAATCACAAGCAACAGGGTATAACCGGTCAAAAGCAATAAAATTATCTTTTTTGCCTAAGATAAACAATAAAGGCAACGTGTTGTTTTGCAGTAACTTTTGTCTGTCCGGACGGTTCCGCATTCCTTCAAGCAAAGCAACAACTCCTTCAGCAGGAGATTGTCGAGCAATTTGTTTTGCAAACTCCACCTTATCCGGCATAATAGACAAATTATTTGTGGCAAAACCATTGGGAATGCTGGTATTGCAAATCAATGTCAATTTACCTTTCTTCACCAATTCGATTTCTTTAGCCCGTGCTGCCCGCTTTTCTTCAGTGTCAGCAAAAGGTGAAGAATGGAAAAGACATACACCAGCCAATTTTGAAGCGTATTCTGCAAGATAAGCCAAAGAAATATATCCACCCATGGAATGCCCAACCAACACACAACGTTGTATATCCAAATATTCCAACACCGTATTCAAAGCTTTGGCCATTAACGACATGGTATGTTCTTCGGCCACAGTTCCGGATTGTCCATGACCCGGAATATCTATACTAATTACACGGTAGCCCTCAGCCAACCAATCTGCAAAATCACTCCATATATCAAGGCTTTCCAAGTATCCGTGTAATAAAACAACAACATCACCTGTCCCTTCATCTTTTACCCGTATCTGGGCGTCCATAAAAGGAATCATTATTTTTGACATAATTTCTTCTTTTTTGACAAAAGTAGAACAGATACGCCATATTTACAAACCACAAACTCAGTAAATACAAGTGTATTTGTGCATTTTTGAAAAAATGATCCCGAAATTACCCCTTGTAAAGTTGTGTGATACAAAAAATATGTATTTTTGCGGACGTTTTTCATCGGGGTGTGGCGCAGTTGGTAGCGCGCTACGTTCGGGACGTAGAGGCCGCAAGTTCGAGTCTTGTCACCCCGACTTAATTTACTAATATTCAAATACTTAAACTTTAACAAAATGCGATTATATAGGCTTCAGGTTATTTCATTCTTATTGCCTTTTATCCTTTGTTTCTTTCTGTGCATATTTTAATGTCCATGGACAATTTATCATGCATTTCAAAGGACAACGGCATTTAGATATGTCAATAAGCAATTCGCGCCCACCATCCTGTACCCATTCTTTGCCGTGTATTGCTCCTGTCGGACAAACGTTTTTGCATATTTTACACGCGCCACATTTTGAAGCAATAATCAAAGAATTTTCTGTACTGACCGGTGCATCGGTCAGCACAGTACACATACTGAACGCACAACCGTAATCTTCGGTGATAAGTAGATTGTTTTTTCCGATAAAACCCAAGCCTCCAAGTCGTGCTATGGTTTTATGCGGTAAGATGCTTGTAAGTGTCTTTTCGTCAATATTTCCGTTTTGTATATGGTTTTTTTCCGATTGCGAATAGGCTTGATAGCCTTTTTGTTGTATAAATGCTGCAAGCCAATCGGCCAATCTGTCGACCTCTGCTTCTTGCTCCAAAAATTCATCTTTTTCTATCGGCAAATTGCCCAGAATGTTTAAGATAAATTTTTGGGAAAGTGCCATGCCAAACAAAATCGCTTTGGCAAATCCTTGCGTTTGTTTTTTTGAAAGCTCGGATACATCAATGAAACGAACAATGTCTACGTTTCTTTCCTTTAATTCTTTTCGTATTTCTTCGTTCATAGGTTTCCGCTACAGGTTTCATTTCTCCTGCTGCACCCGGCCCTCCGTGTAAAAGTCCGATTGTATATGGCTGTTTCCCGTAGCTTCTGACCGTATTATCCATGTTCGTCCAGATAGTCTTCGGTGTTTTTCACTGTCGAATAAAAATAATTGAGCGCTGCAAGAAAAGATTTCTGTACCTCATTTGCTGCAACAGTTTTTCCTTGAATTTCTAAATATCTTGTTGCACAGGCATTTCCGATTACCGTACACGTAAATCCGAAGTCTTTAGCCGCCCTTGTGGTTGCATCAACGCACATGTGTGTCATCATACCACAAATGACCAATTCCGTAATGTTGTTTGCTTTCAGGTAGTCGAGCAAATCCGTTTCACGGAAACTGTTTGGATAATTTTTCGCGATCACTTTTTCGCCGTTCACCGGCACAACGTTTTCATGAATTTTTACGCCTTCCGTGTCCGGAATGAAAAATGTCGAACCCGACCGGGTCGAAAAGTGTTGGATATGAATGACTGGCAATGATTGATCCCTAAAGTTTTTCAACAATGCTTTAGCGTTCAGACTTGCCTCAGAGCTCCCGGTTAAAGGATTTGCACCACCGTCGAAGTAATCGTTTTGAATGTCGATGATCATTAATGCTTTTTTGTTTTCCATATTCTTTTCTTTTGCTTGTCCATACAAAAATACGCAAATTGGCACAATGAAAATCGAAAACCTAACAGGTTTTAAAGACCTGTTAGGAAACGCAGCCTGACCTAACAGGTATCGTTTTCCTGTTAGGTCTAATTTATACTAAAATGACCATGGCCAATCGTTTTCTGCCTCTGTCAGCGGTGAACCGGATCAAATTAGCCCCTGTCAGGGCCTATCAATCGCTGACAGGGCTTTTGGCGCAACGTTAGATATTGTTTCAGATGATTATTTTTTGTTTTATTTCAATGTTGTAGCATTTTTGGGTTTTGCCGGGTGAAAATCCGATTTGTCAGGAGTTTACTTAAAAGATTTGTTAAGATAGTTAAGTGATTGATTTACATCAAACCACATTTCTTCCAAGCCGTCTTCATTTGGCCTTAAGTACAAGACATCGTAACCTCCATTCATCAATGCCTGCGATTGCGATGATAAGTTATTCAAAAACAGGTAATCATATTCACTTGATACAGCAATAACGTGTATGGCCGTTTCCTTCAATAATCCATCGCCTGTTGAGTTCAGCGCATCTACAATGCATCGTATTTTCTTAATGTTTTTATTGGAGTCAACAGGCTTATTTAAAGCATCATATGCAATGCTTTGATAATAAAGATACCTGAAATTAAACGGCTCGGCGCTTAGTGAAGTGTTGAGCAACGATACTAATTTTTCCCATTCCTTTTTCGTCGGATTTTCTTTGTCCAATATGGCATTCACTTGTTTTGCATTGTTTGAGGACGAATATGGCGAGTATTTTTTGTTGAATACATAACCATAGTATAAATGCCTTTTTTCTTCCAGCGTCATCGTGCTGTCGCCCCGTTGATACCTATCCCAGAGTTTAGAATAATAAAAGTTGGATTGTTTGTTTTCTATATCCGATTTTATCTGATCATAATCAGGCTTTACAAAATCGTCTTCCCACGGCATTTCATTGCTGATAAAATATTGTTGCGCCAATGTATCTCCCAATTGCGCCGCTTTTTTAGCATACAGCATTGCATAAATCAAACTACCCTTTTCTTCATAAAGCGAACCCAAATAATAGTATGCTTCCGGAGAATCCGGCTCTAAGCTGATGCCTTTTTTAAACATTTCTATTGCCTTGTCGTAATCTTCTTGCCCGGCATAGATACTCCCAAGTGAAAAATAAGTATCTGCGTCCGTGTTGTTTATGGTGATGGCTTTATTATAATATTCTATAGCTTTATCAAAGTCACGCATATGAGCAAATGCACTACCCAGATTGTAGTAAGCATCATAATACATGCTGTCCGTTTCTATTGATTTTTGATAGTATTCAATCGCCTTGTTATAATTGTCCTTGTCTAATTCTGCATTGCCAAGTTTTTTCCATTCTTCTGCTGTTTGTGAGAATAGACTGATGCTTGTAGCGAATAATACTACTGTCAATAAAAACGTTTTTGTGGTTTTCATATTTCCTTATGTTTGATTTTTTATATGCTGCTTAACGGGAATTGGGTTTCATTAGTTCATTTTTAATGATCCAAAGTTCATATCCTGTCGTATCAGAGTTATTTTTGAACAATGTCAGATCGCCCATATATTTTGGATTGTTGTATGTTGGGTTTTTAATGATTGCATATTGGTAATAATCCCGATCATTTCGTCCCGGATTCACTTTGTCAAAAAAGATTGTGTCGCCCTTTACAGAATATTCCCCTTTTATTTCTGTCATGCCAAAGCAAATACTCTTTGCTACAAATTTATTGTTTCCTTTTAATTTTAATGTTGTCATGCAGTTTGCCACACCTTCCCGTTCGGCAATCAATACGTCTTTTCCTGAGAATTTCTCAAAATCTATAATTCCTGCCGGACGAAGAAAGATTGCTAAAAGCGTAATTGTCAAAAGTATAATTACAAAAATCCGTTGTTTTGACCTGAAGTGTTCTCTGATTGCAAGATAGATTTGCCGGATGAGGACGATCAAAAATATCAAATAGACCAAAGCCAATGCAGGGAATGCGAAAAATCCCAATAAATCAACTTTTGGCATCCAGAAATAACTTGTGTTGATGACTAAAAAGAAAATGACTAATGTTTCTATTATCAGCCCTTTATATTTCATATTCTCGTTTTCATGTATTACTTGTGTCATTTTTAACTTGCATCAACGTTCCTGCGGCTGCCGGCATTCATATCAGTCGTTGCGTCTTGCATATATCAGTTCGTCCATAAATTCGCCATTCTTGAATAGCGCTTTTTCCAGCCTTGCTTCAAGCATAAATCCGGCTTTCTCTAATACCCGTTGAGATTTCAAATTTGTAGAAAAAGGCCGGGCGAATATCCGAACGATGTCGAATGTCTGAAATCCGTAATCTACAATTTCGATAATCGCTTTGGTTATAATTTCTTGGCCCCAATATTCTTCGGCTAACCAATAACCGATTTCCGCATTCTTTTCGTGAATGTCTGATTGAGGAAAGATTCCAATCGAACCCACCGCTTCACCATTCACTTCTATTGCAAATACCTTTACCGGATTGTCGTTTTCAATCATCGACAAATACGCTTTCCCGTCTTCACGAGTGTATGGATGTGGAAATCCGTTTGTCAACCATTTTGCAACGTTGAGATTGTTTGCGTACTTCACCAAACTGTCCAAGTCCGCTTTATTCCATGCTCTTAGCTTAAAATTCATTATGTGAGCACTTTATCTATTTTTTGTTCGCTTTTAATATGTAACTCAATGGGAATTTTTCTATATTTTTTATTTTTTCATTGTTCACCATTTCCATATTGTACTCATCAAACCTTTCTATTTCTAAGCCGCTACCAATAATGGCATTTATTATATCTGAAATTTTGTGCATATACCAGCAACATTCTTTTGCTTCGTAACTTGTTTGTCCGACATAATCCAATCCATTTTTGTACGAATAAGCGCCCTTTTCAAAATACGAAAGGAACTCGTCCAATGCCGGCTCTTTCCCTGAATCATTGGAGGGTTCAAAAAAATATGCAAATGGGTGGATTTCGTATATTAGTATTTCCCCGCCTCGTTTCAATAATTTCGATACGATTTTAAAATAATCGTTCAGTGAAGAAAACCATTGTAAGGACCCCTCTGAGATATAGATAAAATCAAAAGAATCGTTAAATGTATCGTCTATATCCAAAATATTTGTCCTATGGAATTCTACGTTTAAGTTAGTAATTGCTTTTAATTCGTTGGCTTCTGAAATCGCCGCATCGGAAATATCAAATCCGACGCCCTTTTGAGCGCCTAATTTTACGATGGATAACAATTCCCTTCCGTTATTGCACGGCAGTTGGGCAACTACTTTATTCCTGAAATCTATTTCATTTAATTTTTCAATTAAAATGTCGTCGCAATCCCTATCGAAAGTGGTGAAATCCGGATTTTTAAATCCTTCATGCAAAGACTTATTTCTTGCTTTTTGGTGATATACCAAAGCTTCGTTCCACGCTGCCCGGTTTTTTTCACATATTTCTTTTTCCATGTTTCCTTCTCTTATGTGTTTTTGTTATGATTTTATAGGTAATTCCATAAATAATCCTTTCCAAAATTAATCATCTCTTGCCTGATTGATTCGAAATGTCAAATAATAAATGATACGATTTGATACGCAGATATACGATTCTGATTCGATAAATTAATGTTCCTGCGACTGCTGAACCGCAGATTTATTTCAAATTTCAGAAAAACACTTCGCCATTTGCAACCCTTAGTTTTATAGGCTGTTCCTCAAGTTTTACTTCTTTATTGTTTATCGCTTTTGTGACCATGCTTTTGTTGTAATTATTCACATCTTCTGAATTTAGAAAGTCTTCGAATTTGATCCATTTTGCATCGATTATTTCGGATAAGTCGTTGATTGTTATGTCATCGGTTGAGGCTTTTGCCGTACAAACCATGTAAAGGTTTGATTCTCCAAATTGACCATTTTTGAAATGCCCAATACTCATAATGGATTCAAATTCAACACTTATGCCGGTTTCTTCGTATACTTCCCTTTTTAAAGCATCTTTGATTGATTCGTTTTTTTCAATATGTCCGCCGGGTAGCCTGTAACCCGCCGAAAATCGATCTTTGATTACAAGCAATTTCCCGTTTTTTAATACCATTGCGCCAACCCCAGCAATGTAATTGGGGGTTGTTGGAATGATTGATTCCTGAATTAATTTTTTTACAAGCATCAGGCTCTTTTCATCGCAATGGTGATATTCAAAACCAAGATTGGTAAGCACCGGGATAAATTCTGATTTTTCAATGGGAATTTTAGCCCATAACAGTTTTTTATTTTTTGAGGAATCTATGAGCAGTTTTATTTCCTTATTAAAATCGTCCGCCGTTTCAAACTGGGTTACGTTTTCTATAATTATTCCGTCGTATTTGTCTTCAATTACCTTTATCATGTATCCTTCTTAAATATAGGAATTTAACTTATTATTTGTCGTCTAGCGTAGTACTGCCGTTTCAATGAAATGCTACTGCCGTTTTGTAATCATCTGTATATCCCCAATGCGCTGTGAATACATACTCGGCGGAGGGTATATGACGGATAATATCCATAGATTTTACTGCCTGATCGTGATCCATGTCAAAGAATGCAGGTATTGGCGCTATTTTTCCATCTTTCAAGCTCAGGATGTCACCGGTAAACGGGTATTTGTCATTGATTAAGTATGCCATCATTCCGCTGGTATGTCCGGGAGCAAGGATGCCCTCAATTTTCAAATTTCCTACATGGATTATCTGACGATCCTCCAAAAGGGTATAGTCAGTGCGGGGAATCGAATTGCCAAACCACAAGAATTTTGACTTTTCGCCATTTATCATTTGTACCTCTTCTTTCGCCATATAAAGTTTGGCGTTGTCGAACAAACCCAATGCGCCCACATGGTCTCCATCGGTATGGGTCAGTAATATTGCAACTATCTTGTCGGGGTCAATGCCCAGCACTTTCATTTGTTCAGCCACAACCTTTGGGCTGTTTGCGCAGTCAATAACAATGTATTGCGCACTGTCTTGTATGAAGAAGATATTGGCGAAGTCATCTTTTGCTACGAAAATATTGTCCACAACCTTTCCTGTTTCCATCGGAGAAAAACCGGACATTTCGTGATTGATTTTCAGAAACATACCGCCAAATGCCAATACCAATACGCCTATGATAATACTTGTGATTATCAGGATTCTTTTTAAAATTTTATTCATTCCTTTTTGTTTTTATACCTATTAGAGAGGTTGATAATATTTTTAGGCTCAAATTTACATTTACGCTGTTAAAATCATTTATTGGCATTTCTTTCGTTACTTTTTACTCCCTTCGGTCGTGAAAACGGCTTCGCCTAAGTTGACGCCGCAAAAAGTAACCCAAAACGGCTTGACAAAATAAACGCGGTTATTCGCACAAGTGCTCATGAGGGCTTCGCCGTTCGCCTATCGGCTTCGCTTGAACGGAACTTTCTCATGAACGAAGTGAATAATTTTGTCAATATGGTATGCTTCGCATGGATAAACGGGCTAATGCCCGTTGCGTTTCAGTTATGACTTGGACTTTAAACCGGCATTTGCGGTTTGCCGGTTTAGCCATATTTGATTCGTTTATATATTTTTCGTCCGATGTAAATAAAGAGGCAAACAAGTGCGATGATGTTTAGAATGATCCATATGTTCCAGCAAATGTAGAGTATTTTTTCGGTTGTATCCATGCTTGCCAAACTCCAAGATTCTTCTACCGGACCGTCATAAGTATCATCGTAAACCATTAGTGAAAACCCTAAAAAGAAGAAAATAAAAATATCCGCCACAATTGCTGCAAGCCAGCAAGCGACGGTTATTATCCGTTTTTTTAACTTAGTCGCCCGGTTCAAAAGATTCTTGCAAGGTCTACTTGTTGGTTCTTATTGTTTCCGCCGGGATTGTCAACGGTTATCGTTCCGCCGTAGCCTTTCCAGACGCCGTTTTTGTATAGGGCGACTTTAACGTCGTACACCTTGACATATGTTCCGTCCGTATTTGTTACGGTTCTTTCCGTTACGGTGTATATTGCGGTTTCGTCATTCTTACCGGGCGCTTTGGCAACCTTGGCGTCGAAATTTGCAGGCGTGACATGGTTTTTGTTGTTTTTCAGGGTGATGCCGTCAACCGTGAATTGGTTGATACCTCCTCCATTGCCTCCGCCGTTTCCATTGTTCCAGTTCAATCCGGTCAGCGTTATTTTTTCAGGATCATCGGGATGTTCCGCTGGAGTTGCGGTAAAGCTGCCGCTGCATGTGTAGAAGTACGTCCATTCCTCAGGATTCGTGATGGGACGGAATAAAGGCTGGTATACATACGGCATATCGTTGTCACGCACATCAATGAAGAATTGAAAGTCGTTGACATACCATAGTTTTTTTGTTGCCGATGCGGTGGCTGTGAATGTAAATTCACCGGAAGCATCATTGGGTACACGAACGTAAAACGGCTCACCGGATTTGACCTGCGTTATTTCCATGCCCTGTCCGTCAATAAATACCGCAAGGTTGCCGTTCGGGCCAAATGTTAAGTCAAAGTCAACATCAGCCAATAGTGCATTTTCCGAAACATGATACGGCCCGTAGTTGACAAAAACTCCGGCTTCGGTGGCGGCGCCTGTGCCTTCCATGGTGATGCCCGTGTTGTAATCATCTTTCATATCGTCAATGTTGTCGTAGATATGGTTGATGATGTCCTTGATGATCGCGCCTTCGGCATTGTCAACGGAAGTAACCTCGTAACCGTGAATGATCCTCCAGATGACGCACTGCAATAGTTGCCTGTATCCGTAAGGATTGGTCGTTTCCATGTCTCCATATTCATTCATGGCATAGGTGATTGCCGCCATTATTTTTACGTCTTCGCCGTTTGTGAAATAATCGTCGCCCGGAACGGATTTATAACGAGCGCCTTCGTAGCAGGGTGTGTGCATGTTGGCACAATAACCGTACAGCGTGTTGCCGTAATCATCTATTAGCTTGAACCGCGTTGTGTATTCTTGTTTGCCATTGATGACAACTTTCGAGAGCCCGTCAGAATAAACGGTATATTCACCTTCGGCCTGAGTGCCCATGCGAACAATTGTGTTTACGTCGTTTTTATCTGTGTTTTCTACCTGCTGCTGGGTCATTTCTTCTTTGGTACATGCGTTGAAAACCAGTGCCAGCGCTACCATGATGCAATATATTTTATTTTTCATAAATGGCAATTTATTCTTGAGGGTTAGTGACTATATCGTACAAAAATAATAAAATTAATTTGAACCTAAAAGCAATATTTTTTCGAAATGTTGCTTTTATTCACTGAGTTACCGGCTTGCTGTGTTTAACCGGAGAAAATGTTGGACGTGCGGCATTCTCACCATTTAATTCGGATTTCTGTAAGATCCTTTTAAAAGTCTCAAGTAGTTGGTTGTAGTTTTATCCGTAGAATGGGCAATATTCAAGTCAATCAGTTTAGTAATCAGCTTGTATTCATTGTCGGTCAAACTGTTGTGTAAATCAACATCTTCTATTCTTCCGCTTTCAAAAATGTAAAGAATGCTATAGGATATGCCATCTTCAACGTGGTCTTGCCTGTCACCAAAATCTTCCTGTTCAAAAACTATATCCTTTAGATAAGCATATGAAAGGGAATCCAATTGAAAAGTCATGCTTTTAGGCGAATCCAAAGAGACATTTGGATATTCTTTATGTCCAATACGCTGAAAGGTTTGTTGATTTTTCGATAAGTCAAGCAAGATCAGCGATGCTCTCTCAAAAGACGGATAAAACTGAATTAAAATTTTGTCAATAAAATCTTCTTTTTTGACGGAAGTATCGTTTACATATTGTCTATGAACACTTTCTCTATTATTGTTTTCTTTACATGATAGGATAATCATGCTAGAAAATAATAGGAATAATAGAATTTTTTTTGTTAAAATTTTCATATTTTCTGAATTTCTATTTATTCTTCTTAACAGCATCTACGGTTATAACTCTGAAAGTGTTTGTGTTTACAGTTATTTTGATATTCTTTTCGTAATTTGTAATGTATATATTTTTTCCGATTTTCTGAAAAAATATCTCTTGCGTTTCTTCTATAATATCAAAAAGCATTTTTTCAATTTCTGACTGTGACAGGTTGCTGTTCAGTTTTTTGTTGATTCGTTCGTAAACAAGTTCTGTATAACAAATGTTGTTTAGAATTTCTGTTTTACTTCTGTTCATGTTTGAAAATCACTGAAATTGTTGGTACCCATGGAACGGCAAAACATTTGCCGATGACAAATATTGGTGGACCTTTAGCTCACCGCAGACAATTTTAAATTCACCAAAGATATAAAGCGGCAAAACATTTGCCGCTTAACAATGGGATTCTCGACAAAGTTAATAATAAATTGTCTGATGTTTACTATTGATAATCCAACCGAATTGACAAATTCAGCAAGCCTGGTTATCGTTAATACGAAGTGTAAAGTATGTTGTTTTTCCCTAATGTTCTTAGGCTTTTATTCCCTTCGTTCATGAAGCCTTTTATTTGTTTCATTCGAGAAAGAGTTTGCTAAGTTGCCATACTTATATCAAAAATAAAGAGCGGCAAAATATTTGCCGCTCAACTGTGTGGGCACTAATGTTCCATTTACTACATTAGTCCGCCTGACCAAACCCTTGTTAGCGGTTTGTTGTTTATTTTTCGTCGTTTACATATTCCAAAATGTCACCCGGTTGGCAGTCTAATGCTTTACAGATTGCTTCTAAGGTGCTAAAACGAATTGCTTTTGCCTTTCCTGTCTTTAAGATGGAAAGGTTCGATAATGTCAAATCAACTCTTTCAGAAAGTTCATTGAGAGAAATTTTCCGCTTTGCCATCATCACGTCTAAGTTTACAATAATTGGCATGGCTTAAATTGTTAAGTCGTTTTCGGATTGCATGTCTATGGCTTTTTGCAGGAGTTTTTCAAATATTGCCGCAGCAGTTGCAACTACAATGGAGACTAAAGTAGTTACAATGCACATGGCCAGGAAACCGGCGGGGTCGTCTTCTTTGTGGTGAAACAGGCTTATGTAGAGGCCTGCCAACACGATTGAGGTACTTAGTATGCATGCACAATACTTTATGCTTTTTAGGGTTTTGACGGAGTCGGATGAGAATACTTTATTTTGTCCGATGTATCTAAGCAATTTGAACGACTTGTACAGGGCAACAAAAAAAGCGGTTGAGGCGGCGTATCCGTACAGGATGAAGGGGTCGGAGTAGATGCTGAACAGATCTAAGTGTGTGGCTCTTCCTTCGGTTAAGGGGAGCCGAATCAAACCGGCAAGGGTCACAATGCCGAT
>JAVBPN010000043.1:0-21873 GCA_031549585.1 Bacteroidales bacterium | reverse complement strand
TTATCACCAATACCTGCCCGAACTTGAGGCGTTACAAATCCGCCTAAGAAAATGCTTTCTACGCCTTGAGCCAATTCATCTACATAGTTATCAATCTTGGTCCAGTTGAAAGCAAAATTCCAGTCAATATCCTTTGTCCGTACCGGATTCACAGAAAGAGTGATTTCATGCGCATTGGTATGGATTTTCCCGCCATTGGCCAACTTAGAATGTGTGCCGGTTGATCCGGGAAGCGGAATTTCAAATATTTGGTCTTTTACATTTTGCCTAGAAAATGTATAACTTAATCCCACTAAACTATTCCAAAAATTAACATCAAATCCCAATTCGTACGAACGGGTATTTTGTGGTTTTAAACCCGGATCGTATGATTTATAGTAGGCAGCATAACCATTTGCTCCATTTACCGGATACATGAAAGGGGTGATCAAATAAAATCCGCTTCCATAACTAGGTACCGAATAGTAATTTTCAAGATAATCTCCAGCTTGTCCCACTTCAGCAGCAGAAACGCGTAATTTAGCATAATTCATCACACCACCACGTAATGCATCCAGTTCCGTCAAAATAAAACCGAGGGATGCCGAAGGATAAAAGAACGAACGATTGCCTCTCGGCATAGACGAAATAATATCGTTACGCCCAGTCACTGTTAAATATACCATGTTCCGGAATGATACGGATACGTTTCCAAAGAAACCGACAGAACGTTTTTGCCACTGCTCTTCTGCATTGTCTTTTGTTGTTGCATTTTGGATATGATTCCATCCGGAAAAATCAAAGTTTGCTCCGTATTCCCAATAAAATTTCCGGTTATCCTGAACTATTTCATTTCCCAATAATGCATTGAAAACCCAATCTTCATTGATATTCCAGTCATAGTTGACTGTGAGCAATGAATTAATGGTGGTATTACTCCATCCGTAATTTTCAATTTGTCCGTTATCAGCAGTTCCTTTATTACCATAACCCCAAATATCTTGATAATGGGTAGTGTATGCGTCTGCTCCAATCATATATTTGGCTTTCAACCGTTGATTATCACTCCACTGAGCTGTATAATCAATGTATGTATTGCCATAGAACCGATTGGTCTTTTCTGTAAATTGGTTATTATCCAATGCCCAATATGCAGCAGCAAATGAACCACTTGTGTTTCGATAATTGTTCTGTCCATAAGGATTTCCTGCAACATGAGAAGGAATACCGGCTAAATCATAACTCGGAGGAGCGCCATAAACAGTGGCCATCAATCCATCATTAGCCGAAGGCATTTTATTGATGGATGTGTTGACATATGTGGCAGCAAATCCTGTTGTGAAATTGCGGCTCAACCTCGTGTCTGCCATCCCTTTAAAAGTGTACCTGTCCATTCCTGTGGTAGGAACGATTCCGTTTTGATTGGTACTACCCAATGATATGGAATACGATCCGTTTTCTGTGGCTTGTGCTACGTTTAAAGAATTATTCCAGGTCACCCCTGTATCAAAAAACTCCTTGATATTGTTGTATGAACCAGGCTGTGCCCAAGGGTCTAATCCGGCAAGCTCTCTTTGTTTTACGAAGTACATACCATTATGCCCACTTAAATTTCCACCAGCTATAATACTGTTTCCTTGAGCATCTGTAATGGCTGTAGTAGAATTGGGCAATTCTGAAATTTTCGGTCCCCATGATCGGGATTGATTCCACCGGTATGCTCCACCTGTTCCCTGTGCATAAGTGGTTTGAAGGTCGGGATAGCGCGATATTTTGTCCATGCTTACATTGCTGGAGAATGATACCTGAGCCTTTCCTTTGGCCAATCCTTTTCCGCTTTTAGTAGTAATTACTACAACCCCATTGGATGCTCTGATACCGTATAATGCGGCAGCAGCCTGTCCTTTCAGGATATTGATACTTTCAATATCATTCGGGTCGATGTCTACGGCACGATTGGCATAATCTGTTCCAGATACACCATCACCATCGCCCCCGCTACTGGCTCCAGCCTGGAGGTCGGCAGTTGAAGATACGGGCATTCCATCAATCACATATAAAGGAGTGTTATTCCCCGTAAAAGAACGAGATCCCCTGATTACGATCTGAGAGGAAGCCCCCGGCATACCACTGGATTGAGTGATTTGAACGCCGGAAATTTTTCCTTGCAATGCGCTGGATAAACTCGAACTGGCAGCTTTAGTCAATTCGTCGGAATTGACGGTTTGAACTGCATATCCCAATGCTTTCTTTTCGCGTGTTATACCCAATGCGGTTACAACTACTTCGCTGATTTCGCGGCTACCCGGAGCCATTTCAACATCAATCGTCCGTTGTCCGTTAATGTTGACTTCAAGGTTTTCCATTCCGATGAATGAAAACTGTAAAGTTCCGCTTTCCGGAGCGTTAATGACATATTTTCCGTTAAGATCAGAAACAACACCGGTAAAAGTTCCTTTAATCACGATATTGACACCGGGCAATGCTTCGCCGGTAGTCCCGTCGATCACCTGGCCTTCAATCCGGATCGTTTGTTGGGCAAATATATTTCCCAACCCTAAACATAAAATTACAATAATAAATAATTTTCTCATTTTACTTTATTTCATAAATAATGTATAAACAGAGCAAAGATAAATAAAAATCATTAAAAATAAGACATTTTTTTGCGATTTATGTTCATTGACAATCGATTGAAGCATTGTAGTTTTGTTTTTATTTCCTTAAATGCTTTATTTTCTGATATTTTTATATTCTTTTTTGACAATTTTTAAATTTGTTTGTTATGCTTTTGTTGGCTGTTTGTATCAGATGATCGTTTAATGTCAATAAAAACCATCGAAAGTAAATCTTTGCGATTGACATGTGTTGACATTGATGAGCTGAATGCAACAATATTCTTTTTGTTAAAAATAGTTTGTTCAAATGAAAACAGGCCCGTTTGTTATGGTTATTTTTGGTGCATCAGGTGACCTGGCCGCCCGTAAATTGCTGCCGGCATTGTTGCATTTGCAAGCAGAGGGATTATTGTCTGATACGTATGCTATATTAGGTGTTGGACGGAGTGTATTGAATGATGAGCAGTTTCGGAATCGCATTGAAGAGTCGTTGTCCCAACATGCCAAACATATCCATCCTGAGATTCGGCAGGGTTTTTTAACTAGATTGTATTTTCATACGATGAATACGTCCAATCCTGATGATTATTTTGGGCTTGCACAGAGGCTTGCCCAATTGGATATGTATGCCGGTACGAAACGGAATTTTTTGTATTATCTTGCCACTCCTCCGATTTTGTATCAAACCATTATAGACAATTTAGGCCGTCAAAAACTGAATGAACAGCAAGGGCAAGGCTGGAAAAGGGTGATCATTGAAAAGCCTTTTGGGTATGATTTAGCAACTGCACATCAATTGAATGTCGATATTCTCCGGTTTTTTAATGAAAGTCAGATATATCGCATTGATCATTATTTGGGCAAAGAAACGGTTCAGAATATTTTGGTCATGCGTTTTGCCAATGGAATTTTTGAGTCGTTGTGGAACAGGCATCATATTGAACGTATTGAAATTACATCGGCCGAGGATATTGGTGTGGAAAACCGCGGCGGATATTATGATACTGCTGGAGCTTTACGCGATATGGTTCAAAACCATTTATTACAAATGCTTGGTATGATTGCGATGGAACCGCCTGTTTCTTCGGATGCCGATTCCATTCGTAATGAAACATTAAAAGTGTTTCAAACTTTGCGCCCGTTTTCTTCTGAGGAGATTGCTAAGCAGGTGATCAGAGGACAATATGTATCATCTGTCATAAAAAATGCAGTTATTCCGGGTTATAGAGAGGAAAAGGATATTGCTCCCGATTCTAAAACCGAAACTTTTGTTGCTATGAAGTTATTTATCGACAATTGGCGATGGAAAGATGTTCCGGTTTTTATTCGTGTGGGTAAAAGATTACCTGTTCGGGCTGCTGAGGCTGTCATCTATTTTAAACCTGCTGCGCATTTTATATTTGAATATAATGGATTGCCGATGCGGAATAATATGTTGATTATTCGTATTCAGCCCGATGAGGGGATTTTGTTGACATTTGGAATGAAGATGCCCGGTACAGGCTTTCAGGTACAGGAACAAAGTTTGGATTTCCGTTATTCAGGTATGGATGGTACACGCTTGAGCGAGGCATATGAACGCTTGATTCTTGATTGTATACAAGGCGATCAAACGCTTTATCTTCGAGGCGATGCTGTTGAAGCAACGTGGGCATTTGTTGATCCCATACTACAAGCATGGCAAAACCCGGATATAAAATTATATGGATACCCGGCAGGAACTTGGGGGCCTCGAGAAGCTGATGATTTGGTCACTTCTATAGGAGGAGCATGGCGTTATCCTTGTAAAAACTTGACATCCGATACAGGTTTTTGCCAATTATAAGAGCCAGAAACAAAAGTAATATTTTTCATTTGGTAAAATTTGGCGGGATTAGTATATCAGATCAGGCTTTGTGATCTTGTTTGGAGATATTGGTATTATTAACTTTTAAAATATGATGGTGTTTGGCAGAATTTTTGTGTCTTTTTCATGAAGAAAAAATATTCAAACGAAATAGATTTATAGAATGACTTTATGAAAAAGGTTTTTATTATACTACAAGTATTGTTCATTGCTGTATTAACGGTTTCAGCGCAGCCAAAAATTGTGTTTGATAAGAACCAACACGATTTTGGCAAGGTAGGAGAAGGGGATGGTGTTGCAAGCTACGATTTTTCATTTAAAAATACCGGAACTTCTCCTTTGATTATTCAAGATGTGAAGACTACATGCGGATGTACCACTCCTGAATGGACTAAGCAACCAATCCGTCCCGGAGCAACAGGATTTATCAAAGTAAATTATGAGGTCAAAGGCCGTCCGGGAGCTATTGATAAAAGTATTACTGTATACAGCAATGGCAGTTCAACGCCAATTAGTTTACGTATCATTGGCGAAGTCATACCAGTGGATAGGCGTCCTGAGGCCTTTCGTTATACTGCAGGCAGTATTCGTTTGGATGATATGCATGTGGCATTCAACCGGGTATATTCATACGAAACATCTTCATTGGTGGTAACGGCATACAATCCCGGCCCTAATCCTGTGAAAATTTCATTTGTTGATTTGCCTGCGTACATTAAAGTAGATGTGAGCCCATCAAAAATTAGTAAAGACGAAAAGGCGAGTATTAAAGTTACTTATGATGTGAGCAAACGAAAAGATTGGGGATTCGTTAGCGATCGTATTAGCATGATTCTGAATGATGATAAAAGCAAAGATTATAAATTGACCGTCACTGCCGATATTGAGGAGGATTTTTCAAGGTGGACAGCCAGCCAAATACAAAATGCGGCCGTTGTTTCACTAGATAAATCAACTATTGATGCAGGAAAGATTAAGAAAGGGGAAAAGAAAACATATGTCGTTAAAGTGACCAACAGTGGAAAAAGCGCTCTACAGATTCGAAAAGTAACATCCAACAGCACACAAATCACCACCAATGCACCAAAGGAAATTGCTCCTAATGCAACTTCTGAAATAAGCATTACTTATGACACATCTGAACAGAGTGGGGAACAAAATAAAACCGTTACCCTGATCACCAATGATCCGAAGAATGCGACAGTTACTATCCGGTTGCAGGCAGAAGTGGTTGATTGACAGAAATCATATAAAATAAACGATAAAACCGTAAGAAAATTAATTCTTACGGTTTCGTCATTTTGTAATTACTGTCCTTTGGTGTTAATAGTTTTTTGGTTAAAGAAAATTACGAAAAATACACCAGTGCTTTACAGACACCAGTGTTTGGGTTTATCATTTACATATTTACTTCTACTTTGTAGGTTTTGCCTTGTGGCATAAGCGGAATCATATTGCCATCAATTGCTTTTCCATCTACTTTGATCTGCTTGACGCCTTTCATACTGCCATTTGGATTGTTGATTTCGATTTCGTAGGTCGCATTGCGGAAGCGGCGTATCACTTTGAATTTTTTCCAATTGGCAGGAATACATGGATCAATAATTAATCCGTCATAATCCGTACGAATACCAAGTATATACTGCGTGATGGTGAAATAATTCCATGCGGCGGTTCCGGTGAGCCACGAGTTTTTGGCTTCGCCCGGCCGGAAGGCATCTTTACCGGCAATCATTTGTGCGTATACATAGGGTTCTAACTTGTGCAATTCGCTTTTTTCTTCCAAATAAGCCGGACATATTTTTTTGTAATATTCCCAAGCGCGGTCACCACGTCCTTGCACGGTTTCTCCTATCATGATCCAAGGATTGTTGTGGCAAAAGACTCCGGCGTTTTCTTTATAACCTTCCGGATAGCTGGATATTTCACCTGATTCAATATGATATTGCGTATAGGCCGGATTATTCAATACAATGCCATGTTCACAATCAAGATGTTTTTTCACCGAATCGAGCGCTTTTGCTACCATTCCTTCATCCAATCCGATGCCAGCCATAGTACACCAACCGTTTGATTCGATAAATATTTTGCCTTCTTCGTTTTCGTGTGAGCCAATTTTGTTGCCAAAAAAGTCATATGCACGCAAGAACCATTCTCCATCCCATCCATATTTTTTAATGACTTCCGTCATATGGTCGATATGTTGCTGAACGCGTTTTGCCTCATCTATTTTGCCCATTCTTTGGCATAATTGGGCATATTCACGTCCATACATGACGAACAAGCCAGCAATCATTACACTTTCGGCTTTTGATCCTTCGGTTTTGTTTTCAGTAGTCTGGAAACTTTCATCCGGATTGTTCGAGAAGCAATTCAGGTTTAGACAATCGTTCCAATCTGCCCGACCAATTAAGGGTAATCCGTGTGGTCCTAAATTGTTGATTATATGATCGAATGAAACAGTCAAATGATGGAAGAGCGAAACTTCCGTTCCTTTTTGATTGTCAAACGGTACGAGTTCATCAAGAATAGAGAAATCTCCGGTTTCTTTCAAGTATTGAACAGTTCCGAAAATAAGCCACATCGGGTCGTCATTGAATCCTTGCCCAACTTCGTTGTTCCCTTTCTTTGTTAAGGGTTGGTATTGATGATAGCAACCGCCGTCAGGGAATTGTGTTGATGCAATGTCGATGATGCGTTCGCGAGCGCGTGCAGGAATCTGATGCAGGAATCCGACCAAATCTTGGTTAGAATCGCGAAATCCCATACCACGTCCGATGCCGCTTTCAAAAAACGATGCGGAACGCGAGAAACAAAACGTGATCATGCATTGATATTGATTCCAAACATTGACCATCCGGTTCAATTTCTCGTCATCAGATTTCAATACATATGATTCTAATAGTTTATCCCAATATGTTTTTAATTCCAGAAACGCCAGATTGACTTTTTCCGGCGTATTGAAACGTGCGATGGTTTCTTTGGCCTTCGTTTTATTGATTACTGCTTTGCGTTCCCATTTCTTGTCCTCTTCATTTTCCACATAACCTAACACAAAGATCAATTCTTTTAATTCATTGGGTTGCAGTTCGATCTCGAGGTAATGTGATGCAATGGGCGACCAACCATGAGCAACGCTATTTTGTACTTTGCCATTTATTACGGCTTGCGGCTCATCAAATCCATTGTACATGCCTATAAATGCTTCCCGGTCGGTTTCAAAGCCGTTGAAGGGGGCGTTAACCGAGTAATACGCATAATGATTACGACGTTCGCGGTATTCTGTTTTATGGTAAATGGTCGAATCAACTATTTCAACTTCTCCGGTAGAAAGGTTTCTTTGAAAGTTTTCCATGTCGGTTTGTGCATTCCACAAGCACCATTCTACGAACGAGAATAATTTGATTTTTTTAACCTGATCGGTATTGTTGAATAAGGATACTTTTTGGACTTCCGCCCAAGTTTTCAAAGGAACGAAATACAGAACTTCAGCTTCTAATCCATTTTTTGCTCCTTTGATGATGGTGTAATTCATCCCATGTCGGCATTCATAACTATCCAATTCGGTCTTGCAAGGTTTCCAGCCCGGATTCCAGATAGTACCTCCATCATTGATGTAAAAATACTTGCCTCCATTGTCCATCGGCACGCCATTGTAGCGATAGCGTGTTATGCGGCGGAATTTGGCATCCTTACAAAATGAATAACCTCCAGCGGTGTTGGAAATCAGACTAAAAAAATCTTCCGTACCTAAATAGTTGATCCATGGCCAAGGTGTGCGCGGATTGGTAATTACATATTCACGTTGGGTATCATCAAAGTGTCCGTATTTCATGGTTTTTTAGATTAATTTGCAGATTCCATTACAAGTATCCAGTCGTTTCCTCGTCCCGATTGTGGCGATTTGGTTTGGTATTTTCCTTTAGCGGGCAATGTTTCAATAGCTGTCATTTCGCCTGTACGAGGATTGAACCATTGGAGTTTTAACTTTTGTGCTCCGGGAATTTTTTCAAGCGATACCTCTATATTGTTGCCATTGGGAAGGTAAACCAAAGCGTATCCGTTTCCCCGAGTGGCCACAGCTACATCGGTAGCGAACATTTGCAGAGATAATACAATGCTCGGATCAGGAATGCGGCTGTAAAAATCGTGTGATTCGATTAGTTTGCGCGCATGTATTAGATCAAATGCTCCGGGTAAATCCATCACATCATACCAATTATTGCGAACATTGCCGACAACAGCGCGTTCTGGAGTTTTAAATTGCCAAATCGGATGACAACCGTATGTGTGCCCAAATGCTCCGCTAAATAAGTTCCAATACATAGCTTGACGGACATCTACGTCGTCAAACCAACCCAATACTTTTGGATTCCACGCTACCGGATGATCTTCGTAACGCGGTTCCATGTCGAAACATGGTTTAATCGGTTTTTTGTCGTAATCGCCAACAAGCAATTTTCTATAGATATCGTAGCTTCTTTGGGCGTGTCCGGTTTGGAATGAATTAAAATCAAGCCATTCGCGATCGTGAAACCACATACTTGACGATGATTCACCTGATGGATGGTAAGTCATTAAATGGTTTTTGTCTTCCGATTTAATGCCTCGGCCCAATGCATCCCATATAGCTGTATTTTTTCCGCCACCAAGACGGTCACCGCCGTTAATCCATATAATGTTGGAAAAATCTTTGTAGCGTTTTCCTAAAAATTGACCGTACGTGAAGGCATTGGAGGCATTGAAGATTTCAGGGCCTGCTCCCCATTGTTGTCTGTCAACTTTATCGCCCCATGTGGGCAGTAATCCTATGTACATTCCTTTTGCTTCCGCTTTGTGTATTACTTTATCTACCCATTGGTAGTATTTTTCATTGGGTTTGGTGGGATCATTATCGATTAACGGTTTATCCCCGTTTCTGTTGGGAACATTTAATCCGTCAAGTTCAGCAAGAATCACAGCTTGAATTACTGTAAATCCTTTTGCCCGGCGATTTTCCAAATAATTGTCTACTTCTTCTTCCGATAAACGGTGAAATAATTCCCATGCAGTGTCTCCAAGATAGAAAAATGGTGTTCCGTCAGCATGCGACAAGAATCGTTGGTTGGCTGATACGATTAATTTGCCATGCGAAAAATCTACCGATTTTCCTTGCCAAAGGACTTCTTGGGCATTCATAGAAATGAATGTGACAACACATAATAAGGCTAAAGACAAAGTGTATTTCATGGTTTAGTGTTTTATGTGGATTTTACACAAATTTTAATCTTCTAATTTATTATACCAATTCTTTTTCAGGATTACCGTCATAACGCCAACGATCATTAAAGCAATACCCATGAAGGTAAATTGTTTTAGAACCAAATAGATCGGAGCTGCAACTAAAGCGGTTTGCCAGATGATACCTACTACAACATTTGTTATATCACGTGAACAAGCGGTATTTTTTTTGAAATTTGGATTTTCGGCAACAACCAGATCATTGATCGGTTTCCAGAATCCCCAAGGACGGGTTTTTGCATAAAACTTTTTCAATACATCCATGTCGGTTGCAGGAGCAGAGTATGTTCCCCAGATGCATCCGGCAATGGAACAGACCAAAATAATTGGGAAATAGTACAGCGGCAACATGCTGCCAATTACCGGAACATATGGCAAGATCAATGCAGGAATCATTCCAGCCGCCATTCCCCATGCAAATCCTTTTCCGTTGAAACGCCACCAATGCCATTTCAATATATTAGCTGCAATATAACTTCCATATAAAGCACCGGTTACCCATTGCAATACGCTATTGACATCTTGTGCCAACACGCCAAAACATATACTGATAACTACGACAACCATACCAACCAATACATTTGCTTTATTGGCTTGTTTGGGTGTGGCGTTTTTCTTAAAATATTTGATATATATGTCATTGACCAAATAAGCCTGGACAGCATTGAGTGTTCCTGCAAATGTAGACATGAATGCAGCCAGTAATCCAGCCAAAACCAGTCCGGTTAATCCGGCAGGGATCCACGAGTGGCTGATTACAGCCGGAAGTACCAGTTCAAAGTCGACTACCCCGTCGGCATTGAGGATTTGACTGTGTAGATCATTGAATAAAATCAGCCCTAATACTGCAAATCCGGTAATCATTAAGTAACGAACGGGCATCAGAATCACAGTAACTGATCCGCTCATCAAGGCAGCTTCACGCGGTGAGCGAGTTGATAGTATTTTTTGCATATCGTAGGTCGGTGCAGGGCCGGCAACGCTGGCCAAGATACCTTTGAGGAGTACCATACCAAAGAAAAGGCTAAATAATTGATAGCCGTCGCTTTGTATTTTGTCATTAAATTCGGCAAATTTTCCTGTCCAATTCATATTCAATTCTAAACCAAACCCAGCTGATAACCATCCATCAGGAAGCCATGAATGAAGCTGAATGACATCCAAGTGTATCATAGCAATCACAGCCACTGCAATACTTGCAAATGTCATAATCAGATATTGGGCCACATCTGCCCACACAATACTCATCATGCCACCCATAAGCGCATAGAAAACAGCAATAAGAGTAAACGCAATTCCCCAGACATGCGGTACATATGCATCGGAAACAAAACTCATAAATGGAAATACTTGCTTTAAGGGAAGGAATATTTCGACAAATTTGCCCATTCCGATGAAACCATATGCTAACATGCTCAATCCAACCAATATAGCAAATACGACAATGATCCAATGTGAGGTAATGGCTCCACGGTCTTTTCCAAAACGAAATCCGATCCATTCAGCGCCGGTAGTGCATTCAGAACGACGTAACCAAGCGGATAAGTAAACCATTAAGAAAATCTGGTTGAATACCGGCCACAACCAAGGGATATAGATGCTTTTTAACCCATAGACGACAGTAATAGCTACCAACCAAACCGTACCGGATATATCAAACATCCCAGAGGCATTGGATAAGCCAAGCATATACCATGGAATACTTTTTCCTCCCAATAGGTAGGATTCCAGATTTCTGGAGGCTCTCCTTTTCAAGTAAAAGCCTATAAAAATAAGTAGTCCAATGTAGACTAGAATAATCGAAATGTCGATACCGGTGAGAAATGGAGAATTCATAAGATATGTTTTATGTGTTATTGGGTTTAAGTTATTTCAATAGGAGAGCGATTTGTCTGGTATAACATTAAAGCTAAACAAAGGCTTATTAGAAACGTTTTGAATTAGAATCAAGTTTCTCAGTTCAAAATCCCTCATATTGGATATCGTTTTTTTCAATGATGCAAAAGTAATCAGATTTATTTTTTACGCAAATTTTGTCAATTGTTGATAAATATATTAGAGTGAATCAAGGTTTCTGGTCATATAATTTTGTGTGTCCAATGTAGAAGAGATTTAAGCATTTTGGATAGATGAGTTTGTTAACTTGGGATTGATTAGGTGATGTCTCAACTTAAATAAGATTGCTAAGTTGTGCAAGGAAAATAATTTTATGGTTGAAGAAGTGTAGTTTATAAATGATTCTATCTATTACCTTTGCGTTTGGGTCGGATTTTAGATTTGATGACCAATTTGTTCATTGTCAATAGTAAATAAAAAACATTGGTTTTATTATTTTCATTTGGTGTCATGCATTGGTCGCTTTTGGCCAAAGGATTTATCATGGGTTTGGTGGTATCTGTGCCGCTTGGCCCGGTAGGAGCTATATGTATTCAGCGAACCATCAGTAAGGGATATAAATCCGGCTTGCTTGGTGGTTTGGGCGCGGCGTGTGCTGATACTATTTATGCTATTATTGCAGGATTTGGGATCGGCGTGGTGATTGATGCGCTGCTACGGGTAAAACGTTGGATACAAATGGCCGGTTCATTGATTTTTATGCTGATGGCTTATAAGGTTTTCAATACCAATCCTGCCATTCAGGTGCGTAAAAATCGAAACCGGAAACACCGTCCATTGGAGGATTTTATTACTACATTTTTATTAACCTTTTCCAATCCTACTCCAATTTTTGTATTTATGGCTGCATTTGCAGGTTTTGTTGTGAACGAACAAGTTGGTTGGACGGATATCATGCTTTCAATAGTTGGTATTTTTATCGGATGTTTGAGTTGGTGGGCGATATTGATTTCGGTGGTTAATTTATTTCGTAGAAAAATTAGGCTTCGTCATTTGCTCTGGATCAATCGGATCACAGGGATTGTGGTATTTGCCTTTGCACTTGTATTGCTTTTTGAGGCTTTTTTTGAAAAATAGTAGAGTTAAATGAGTGATAGATACTAATACGATCTAAAAATAACACTACAGCTAAATGATAAATTTAATAGTACTTCATTAGCTGTAATAAATGTTGAGTGGAGCTTCAAGCTACTTACAAGAGGGCTTCGCTACTCCGCTTGAAAAGATTATTCAAAACCTTTTCCGAAAAAGACCGTTGCTGTTATGCATAAGTTGTTGTTATACATTTTGTTCTGATCTTTTTTCAACAATATATGATCTATG
Source organism: Bacteroidales bacterium (assembly GCA_031549585.1). Classification (GTDB taxonomy): domain Bacteria; phylum Bacteroidota; class Bacteroidia; order Bacteroidales; family UBA4181; genus JAIRLS01. The sequence goes on along the minus strand of JAVBPN010000043.1, from coordinate 8,931 downwards.
TTATATAATCCAGCCTGATAATTGACCATTACTTGAAATCTGTTGAACTGTATGCCAGCTCCGACGTTAAGTCCCCAGTCAAAACTTTTGTAATCGTCAGAGTTCTCATTTCCTCCCATTGTCAATTTTTTGTCCGTAGTGCCTAGAGACTGCTTTTTCCCATTCTTATAATAAGCTTGTCTTCCAGCAATTCCCATCCCTATATACGGTCCGGCTTGAGCAATCAAGTCAACTGCTCCCAAGTCTATCTTATATTGCACATTAGCTGGCAACTGAAGATAAAAAAGGGTGTATTTCCTAACATTATCATATTGTGTTGTATAGTCCCATGTATATCCTAACATAGATGCTTGTAACCCTGTTTGAACAGCAAAAGATTTTGCTACTGGAATATTTACTTCTATGCCGAATTGTCCTCCCGGCTTCATTTTATAATCGAAAGATTCTCCAAGTTTATCTGTTCCGCGCACATTGCTTAAGTTAAACCCTAATTTAAGCCCTGTTCTAACTTGCGCTTCTATTGAATGAAAGGTTAAAGCAACCAAACATCCCAGCATCATGATTTTTTTTAACATCGTAATAAATTTAAAAACCTATATCAGCATTGAATACTTAATTTAACGCTATAATGAATGATATAGTATAAAACATATATGAGAAAAATGACGGGGCAAAGATAAAAACGTTAGCGTGCAAAACAATATTTAATCAGAAGTAGCTTTGATTTTTTTAATCACGAAGGGTTGCCAAATATTCACTAATTTCGCCATTCATTTGCCCGAATTTATGCCCACATCTATTTACCTCGATGTCATATTGCCATTGGCTTTGCCGCAGACCTATACTTATTCGGCGTCTGGGGAATTGGCCGGGAAGCTACAAGTGGGTATACGTGTGATCGTTCCGTTCGGCGCCCGTAAATTTTATTCGGCAATTATATGTAAAATACACCATCAATCGCCAACAGCATATGCTGTTAAAGAAATTGTCGCTGTGCTGGACGAGAAGCCGGTGGTTGGCGAATTACAACTACGATTTTGGCAATGGATTGCTTCTTATTATATGTGTACCATTGGCGAAGTAATGAAAGCCGCTATTCCTTCCGGGCTAAAATTGGAGAGTGAAACCAAAGTGTTTTTTAATCCTGCTTATATACAAGTTGAAGAACTAAACGAATGGGAAGAACAGATATTAAATATTGTTCACGACAAGCAGAGCCTTGCGGTGCGTGAAATTGCTGCTTTATACCGTCGTAAGGATTTGATGCGGGTTGTTCAATCGTTGGTTGATAAAGAGGCTCTTTGGGTAGAAGAGGTAGTGGAAGCTCGTTATAAGCCCAAGTATGAGTACTATATTCAAATTCATCCTTCTGTAGATTCGGAATCCCAAATGAAATTAATTTTTGATTCTTTGGGAAGAGCGCCAAAGCAATTGAGCTTATTAATGAGTTATATCAGTCATTCCGGATGTTTTTCTGGTGGAACGATAAGAGAAATCGGCCGCAAGGAATTGTTGGATACGATTGGTGCAAGTGCTGATGCACTCAATAGCCTTTTGAAAAAGAATATTCTGTCTATTTATACTAAAGAGATTTCCCGTTTGCCGAAGGATGATATATCGTTTCGTGCAGCTACCACATTTACGCCACATCAGGAGAATGCCATGCAAGCAATTACCGATCATTTCCTCCAGAAAGATATTGTGCTGTTGCATGGAGTTACTTCAAGCGGTAAAACCGAAGTATACATACGTTTAATCGAAGAACAGTTGGCTCAAGGGAAACAAGTATTATATCTTTTACCCGAAATAGCATTGACTACTCAAATAACCGATCGGTTAAAAGCGGTTTTTAAGGATAGGGTGGGGGTGTATCATTCCCGTTTCCCGGATTCGGAGCGGGTAGAGATATGGAATCGTGTGCTTAATTTCGAATATGATGTCATATTGGGTGTACGGTCGAGTATTTTTTTGCCATTCTCAAATTTGGGGTTGGTGATTGTAGATGAAGAACATGAAAACACCTTCAAGCAATTTGACCCTGCTCCCCGATACCATGCCCGTGATGCGGCTATGGTTTTGGCTTCCATGTATGGAGCTAAGGTCTTGTTGGGGTCGGCTACTCCTTCTTTGGAAAGCTATCATCATGCAAAAACCGGAAAATATGGCTTGGTAGAGCTCAACCAAAGGTATGCGGATATGTCGATGCCGAGCATTGAGATTGTGGATACCTCGTGGGCGCGAAAACAAAAGACCATGCAGTCGCATTTTCATCCCACATTGCTGGCGCTCATGAATGAAACATTGCAATCTAACAAACAGATTATACTTTTTCAAAACAGGCGTGGTTTTGCTCCATACCTACAATGCCGGCTTTGTGAATATGTTCCTCATTGTAAAAATTGTGATGTAAGTCTTACATACCATAAGCATTCCGATCGGTTGGTTTGCCATTATTGTGGATATAGTTCTGAGGTAATACATCAATGTCCCGAATGCAAGGGAATGGAAATGGTTACAGTTGGCTTTGGTACTGAAAAAATCGAAGATGAAATGCAACTTTTTTTCCCGGAAGCTCGAATTGCCCGGCTCGATTTGGATAGTTCGCGGTCGAGAAGCGGTTTTGAACGTATCATTCATCGTTTTGCTCAACAGGATATTGATATTTTGGTTGGGACGCAAATGATTACCAAAGGCTTAGATTTTGATCATGTGGGATTGGTTGGCGTTTTAAATGCAGACAATATGCTCAATTTTCCTGATTTCAGGGCTTTCGAGCGTAGTTTTCAATTAATGACTCAAGTGAGCGGAAGGGCAGGGAGAAAAGGCGAGCAGGGAAAAGTAATCATTCAATCGTCCAATCCTCGCCATCCGGTATTGGGCTTTATTGTTCGTAATGATTATACCGGTATGTATGCATCGCAGTTAGAAGAACGGCTTGCATACAAATATCCGCCTTTTTACCGGTTGATCAAGTTGACTTTGAAACATAGGAATAAAGATACAGTTCACACAGCAGCACACACATTAGGTTCATTATTGTCGACAACATTTGGAAGTAGGGTGTTGGGGCCTGAAATACCTCTTATATCACGGATACAGAATAACTATATCGAAAATGTTCTGCTAAAAATAGAAAGAAAAGCATCGATGCAACAAGCGAAACAATTGATTTCTGAGGCAATTGACCGAGTACGGCCGAATCCCGATTACAAAGGATTGTCTGTCGTTTCAGATGTTGACCCCGTATAGCGGGAGGCCATATCTAAAATATTTTTTGCATAATTGTTCCAACTCAGGTTCTTGGAAGCCAATTCAACATTTTCACTAGCAATTGGTTGATCAATAATATTTGCCATTGCTTCGGTCATTGATGGAATATCATCCGGTTCGGCTAAATAACCGGTTACGCCGTCTTGAACGGTTTCAGAAAAATGTCCTATGCGGGTTGCAACAATAGGCAACTTAAAATTGTAAGCAATAGACTCAACTCCCGATGCGGTTGCTGTTTCGTAAAACAGCACAATGGCATCGCTTACCTGAAAATATTTGTGAACATCTTCATTAGGTACAAACTCATTGACAACAGCTACATGTTCCTTAATGCCCAGTTCTGCAATCATGTTTAATGGATGGTAATTGAGTTCGTCCTCACGTTTGCTGACAAATTGAGCGCGCAGATGCCTGCTGAAAAAACGTTTGATTTGGTGATACCTGTTTGTTTTTTTTGCTGTTTGCCACGATGATTCACCGACAATCAACAGGGAAATGTCTTGGCGTTGTTTCAGTAATTCGGAAAATGCAGAAATTGCGTGATGTAAACCTTTATATTTAATGATGAATCCAAAAAATAAAAAAACATATTTATTCAACTTCAACTGTTTTTTCTGAGCTTCCACGTCGAAAGACGGATCAGGAGAAAACATGTCATATATCGGGTGGAATAATTTTAAGATTGTTTTTCCCTTATTTTCAGATTGATTGTCGCTTCCTTTTTCCATTAGGTTAAAAGTAGTTTCAGGGAGCAAATCTTTGAGCTCAAAAGCAGTTGTGTATGAATGGACAACATAAGCATCGGCGAATTTGATGGCATAGCCTGTCAGAAACTTAACCGTTTTGGCATATTCTTGCCGGTTAACAAAGTGCATGTCGACAATAACGCCAATATTGGTATTTGCTTTCAAGTGACGAATCAGGTAACCGATGGGAAAGGCCTGAATCGGATTTGACCATTGAATAACAACAAAATCAGGGTTAATCTCTACAATGGTTTGGTATGTCTTTCGCCATGAAAGATAACTGTTGTAATTCATGGTATAATGCACCGTCACGCCACTATTTTCCAATAAATCGGTTTGGCTTTTGTCATCAATAAAATTGCGTGGGATAAAGAAGGGATATTGATGCGTCCATGACACAATGTGCGTTTCCGTTCCCTCCATATGAGCAAAAGCTTTTGCCAACGATATATTATAATTGGCAATTCCTCCTTTAAAACCCGGGCCGGGCCCAAAAACAACGATTTTTTTCATTTATTGGTTCGATTATACTCATCAAGCACGGATGTATCATCCGGCTTGTCCTCTTTTTTCTTAAAATCGCCATTTCGCAATGCTTGGAAAAATTGCGCCCAAGCGAAAGGATTGGTGATCGAATAGGTTGGCAATACATTGCCATATGCCATCATTTGGTTATATCGGGAATTGTTAAAATCTCGGAAATTGCTCGTCGGGGAGGCCGGGCGGTTGGCAATCACATTTTGCATTTGTGCTTGCATAATAGCAATATTCCGGTACGCACGCAAAAGGTCGTCTTCCGGTAGTTCCAATGCTAAGAAGGCTTCTTTAAATTCCGTATACGTTTTCCATGGAACAATCACCACCTCGCTGAGCATGATGGTGTCGGTTTGCATAATAATATCTTTAATATAATGCTGCGAATTTGGGGCACTAGGTACAGGGACTTTCATTGGTTTATACCCCATACATGAAATTAACAATGTATCTCTTGGGAATGTAATAATTGTAAAGACGCCTTTTTGATCGCTGATCGTTCCCCTGTAATCTTTCTTGGCGATAATATGCACATAGGGCAGGGGCTCCAACAAATCATTGCGTACAATCCCCGTCCATTGGATAAGGACTTCTTGAGCTGTTACTTGTTGAAATGCAACAAGCAACAGAATGTATGCGACATATTTTTTCAAAATGACCCCGATTCAATAATGGGTAAAGATATAAAAAATGTAAGAATCAAAATATTTTAATATTTTTACACTTTTGACGGGTTTTGTGGTGAATTAAACTAATCATTTGTCAATATGTATCTTTTCTGGAAGACTATTTGACAAAATAAAAACAGCGGCATGATAAAATCAATGACGGGCTTTGGTAAAGCTGAATATACAAACGAGCAGAGAAAAATTATCGTTGAAATCAAATCTTTGAACAGTAAGCAAGTTGATTTGTCGGTTAAACTGCCCAATATATACAGGGAAAAGGAATTGGAAATACGCAATGAGGTAACCGCATATTTACAACGGGGAAAAATAGAAGTATATGTGTCCATAGAGGAAGTGACTGAGGAAACATTGGCCAAATTCAATGAGTCAGCCATCAGGACGTACTACCTCCAATTGTCTGAAATAGCTAAAAAGAATGAAATTCCTTTACCACCAGATGTTTTAAATGCCATTGTCCGTATGCCGGATGTCCTGAAATCGAATCATCACGATCCGGATGAAAAAGAATGGGTTGTTTTGTTGGGCATTGTGCGTAAGGCATTGGGTTTTGTTGATGACTTCAGGAAAAAAGAAGGAGCATCCCTTGCGGCCGATATATTAGGACGTATCAAATTGATCGAATCGTACGTTGCAGAGGTGGAAAGCTATGAATCGCAACGTATGGATATTGTCAAAAACAGGTTGCGCCAAAGCCTTTCCGAATATACTGAGGGTGCGATTGATCAAAATCGTTTTGAGCAAGAATTGATCTATTACTTGGAAAAAATGGACATCAATGAGGAAAAAGTTCGTTTGCGTACCCATTGCGCTTATTTTCTCGAAACAATGAATGGAGAAGGGGTGGGAAAGAAGCTCGGTTTCATTACTCAGGAAATAGGCAGGGAGATCAACACAATCGGTTCAAAAGCCAACCTTGCGGATATGCAGCAGATTGTTGTCAAAATGAAAGACGAATTGGAGAAAATCAAAGAACAATTGCTCAATATTTTGTAAGCCTAAATCATGTTTGTAGGTAAAATCATCATTTTTTCAGCGCCTTCTGGCGCAGGCAAAACAACATTGGTAAAGCATGTATTGCAAAATGGTTTGCCATTAGCCTTTTCCATATCGGCATGTACCCGGGGAAAACGGCAAGGCGAAGAACATGGCCGCGATTATTATTTTATGACTGTACCTGAATTTCAAAAGCATATTGAGCAAAACGACTTCATTGAATGGGAAGAAGTGTATGCTGGGAGTTACTATGGGACATTGCGGAGCGAAGTAAACCGTATATGGGGGAAGCAAAAACATGTGCTTTTTGATGTGGATGTCAAAGGCGGTTTGTCATTAAAAAAGCAATTTGGCGATCAGGCATTGGCGTTATTTGTTATGCCGCCGTCGATTGAAGTGTTGGAACAACGTTTAATTAGCCGTTCGACGGATCATATGGATGTGATCCGGAAACGGATAGAAAAAGCGGAATATGAGTTAAGTTTTGCTCCGCAATTTGACCGGATTATCGTGAATGACCGTTTGGAAGACGCTCAAAAGGAGTCAATAGTGGTAATCAAACGGTTTTTAGGAACGGAATAAGTATTGATTTGTAGTTTCGAGTTTCATGTTTTGGGTTTCGAGTTGGGAATTTCGGTTATAAGTTCAAATTATAATTATTGGATGCTTTTAATTAGCTGCAAATAATGCGTTTAAAAATATTCAATGTGCAATATTCAATTATCAATTATATGGGTATCAAAAAATTCTTCTGCTATACTTTAATGTTGCTACTTGCAGCATCGTGTGCTAATGAAAAAAAACTGCAACAACTGCAATGTGAATATCAAGCAAACCCTTTGGGAATCGATGTGCCTAATCCGCGTTTTACATGGAATATAAATGCTACGGAAAGAGGCGTATACCAAAACGCTTATCGTATTATTGTCAGTGATTCCAAAAGCGATATTGATCGTAAAAAGGGAAACATGTGGGATTCCCAGAAAATAGAATCAGAGAATACTGTCAATGTAGAATATCAGGGACAGCCTTTGGAAAGTAATCGCCAATATTTCTGGCGTGTGTGTGCTGTCATTAATGGAAAGGAAGAATGGAGCGATGTTGCATCTTTTCATGTGGGATTCTTGAATCAATCGGATTGGAAAGCAAGTTGGATATGCACTAAGGAAGATTTACTGCATGAAAGTCCTTTGTTCCGTAAAGGATTTAATGTTAATAAGCATATAAAAGATGCTTATGTATATGTGGCTGCTGCCGGATTCTATGATTTATACCTCAATGACAAAAAGGTAGGCGATCAGGTGTTGGATCCTGCAATTACCGACTATCGCAAAACCGTTTTGTATTCTGTTTTTGATGTTACCGATCAGTTGCAAAAAGGTAAAAATGCTTTTGGCGTAATGTTGGCCAACGGGGCATATAATCTGACTAAAAGAGTAGGTGAACGTTATGCCTGGGCAGACGGAGGAATCCGGTTGGGAAATCCGAGGTTTATACTGCAACTTCAAATCAACTATAATGATGGAAGCAGTGAGGCGGTAATTTCGGACAATTCATGGAAATATACACAAGGGCCGATTACATTTAATAATATATATGGCGGCGAAGATTATGATGCTCGTAAAGAAATTGACAAATGGGCATCAGGAGAATTGGATGATTCCGGATGGAACGGGGCGGTTATCACTCAAAGCTCGGGAGGAAAGTTGAAATCGCAGATGGTGCCTATACGTATAACGGACACATTAACTCCTATTGCGGAAACTCATCCAGAGAAAGGTCTTTATTTGTTTGATCTGGGACAGAATATGGCCGGATGGTGGCGTATTGAAGTAGAAGGTAATGCCGGACAAACGATCCATGTTAGAAGTTCGGAGTCGCTCAATAACGTACCTCCTAAAAACTTGGAAGCAACAGACCGTCTAACTGAAAATCGTAGATTCGGCGCTATATGGACGGATTATACCTTAAAAGGCAATGGAATTGAAGTTTATGAACCGCGTTTCTTTTATAGCGGATTTCGTTACATTGAAGTGACCACCGATAATAAAGAAGACTTAAAATCCTTGAAAGTAGTGGGGCGGGTCGTTCGTTCGGATCTTGAACATAACGGCACATGGAGTTCCTCCAATACGCTGCTTAATAAAATACACAAAGCCGGAGTTTGGGCTCAAATGAGCAACCTGGTAGGATATCCTACCGATTGCCCGCACCGTGAAAAAGGCGCTTATACCGGCGATGGGCAGGTAATAGCCGAAACCTCAATGCACGATTTCCACATGGCCCCATTTTACATGAAATGGCTGGACGATATGCGTGATGCACAGGAGCCTAACGGCAGGATTCCCAACACAGCTCCTACGCTTGTTGGTGGTATGGGCGGTGGCGTAGGCTGGGGCAGCGCTTACATATTAATCCCTTGGTGGATGAATCATTATTATAATGACACTCGTATTCTTGAGGAGCATTATCCTACGATGAAAAGGTATATCGAATACCTGCATAATCTGGCGCGGACAGATGAAAATCCGAAAGAGCCATACATTATTAATTTCTTCGAACAGTTTTGGTATTCACTTGGAGAATGGAATTCTCCGGGCATGAGTGATTGCCCGAACCATGCTGTTGTTAATACTTTTTATTATTACTATGACACATGGTTGATGTCTCAGATAGCAGATATGCTTGGCCACAAGGAT
>JAVBPN010000069.1:0-5987 GCA_031549585.1 Bacteroidales bacterium | reverse complement strand
GAACAAAATATATAACCAACAAATAAGGAAATGGTATCTTGGGGCTTTCCGAATGAGTAGCATTATAACTGTGCATTAGAAGAATCAACCCGGAAAATAGTAGGCTAAAAATCAGCAATAAAATAAATGCATTGAATAGCTCCGGCGACTTCCCCTCTTTCCGCTCGTACTGGATAAAAGCCATGCTGCGCTTCGACAAAGGCAGAAAAGATTGAATAATTCCCGTAACCCAAAAGAAACTGAGCGCTCCGCTGATGAATAACATCATTTCCCAATCACCTATATCCTTGATCGATAAAGATGATTTGGTCAAGTAAATGCTAATGACTAAAAAGCACAAGAAGCGCAGAAATTGGAATATCTGAAGCGCTGAGACATTATTGATGGTGATCCTAAACGGAAACTTTGCAAACATAACCGATCCGGCAGTTACAAATCAGAAAACAAAATATTATTAGCCAAGTGCTTTTTAAGTGAACAAAGATATAACAAAGAAATTGCTTCGTCTGTTGCGATCGTAAAAAATAATCATTTATCTTTGCACCCACAAAATAAAATGGTGGATGTAGCTCAGTAGGTTAGAGCGTCGGATTGTGGTTCCGAAGGTCGCCGGTTCGAGCCCGGTCTTCCACCCACATAATCAAAGTACTGACATAAATACAATTATTATTTTTTAATATTATGAAGTTGCCCTATCTCAATATGTAGAGCGATGTAACAATCCCGTTTTTCTATATGTTCGTTTAGCTAATATCTAACTTTTGGAACGTGACGGTTATGCCATCATGGAGTAACATATCAAACTGACTGCGCGAGTACTTCACTATACCTTTATTAGTGTTAGTATTATTCTCTTTTCAAAAATTCATTGATTTCCGTTTCGCTCATACAATCAAAATCTGGAAATATTATATCCGAGTATACATCAACATTATAGAATATTCTTTTATCTATAAAGTTTAAAGATTCTCCTCCATGACCATCTTTAAAATCTGTAACAATATAATATATGGCATCAACATTAAGTTTTGTAGATTTATCAAATACCAAACATTTCCCCTTTATACACATCTCACTGATCATCCAGTGTTTTAAATTTTGAGCCTTCATTTTGTTTGTAGTATCGGTCACAACTTCATATCCATATGGTTCTATGAAATCTTCTTTATATTTTTTGGGCTTGGGATACTTTAGTCGCTTGTAAAGTTCTGGAGACATTTTCTCTTCAATATAAAAGAGGCTGTTGTTGTTTAATTGTTTAAGAACACTTCGTAAATCATTCTTTTTTTGATTACACAATGAGTCATTCTCCAATTTTTCTTTAGCGTAATCAAGAAAGCATTTAGTAGATAGTGTTATTATAGCTTTTGAATTTTCGAAATAGACACATGATTGATTTTCATCAACGATAGTTTCTAATTTGATTATTGTTTTTGTGCTGTACTTTGCATTATACATACTTCCCAAATACCCTACATCTGAAGTTCTACATCCTGTAAAACTTATGAGGATTAATAATATTTCATATTTAGTCGGCATAATTTTCCACACTTAACTTGCACCTAAATAAATAGATTAAACTTACATACGCTAATTTACCTAGATATAGATAAATCAATATAATTTTTTACTTTTTAAATGTTCATGGCATAAAAATACAACTTAAGTTGTAACATGCAATCAAAAAATATCATCATAAGTGACCGATCGTTAATTATTTATAAAATGAAGTGGATTCCTATCCTCCACCCGAAAAAGCAACTAAAACCCATAAATTCATTGAATCTATGGGTTTTTTATTTGTACTTTGCTTGAATTGGATGTTAAAATCTCGCATTTTATAAACTTTATCCCTTTTACAATCATTGTATTTTCCTATATCATCGCAACTTCTCCGCTTCAAATCCGGCCTGATGCAATATTCCTATAATGTCCGTTTCGTGCAATCCGCTACATTCAATTCGCAATACTTTGTCGCAATCGTCGAGGTCGAAGTGCCAGTCAAAAATACAAGGATTGGGAAACAATAATCGCCCCGCCCGCACCAAATCCAATCGGGTGGCAACGGAAGTCTTTAGTACAATCACTGTATTTGCCGTATTCATTGTGTTGTATATTTAAGCCCTCTCCCGGCGCTGCATCACCGGGATTACCGATTCAATCCAAGTACGGAACGCAGGATCGGTTACTTCAGCCATCACAGCTTTCATTTCGCTACGTCCGTACGAAATCCTTTCCAGAAAAGGTTGTCTGCTATTTTCTTCTTTTTCGTAAATGGTGCTCAATGCGATTAGTTTCGCATAAATCCTGTCTTGTATGATTCTTGTCGTTTTCATGGCTGCACATTTTTATGGGTGAATTTTTGATTCCATGGAAATTACTGATACAAAGATATGGAGTATGTTTGAGTTGTAAAGGTCAAAATAGACTACAAATTGGATGATATTTCGCCAATTTAACAATTAAACGATAAATAGCACAACTTTAAGAAGAATAGATGAATTTAAAATAGTTGTAATAATTAAAAACAGAGTAGAAATAACTGTCATTCCAATATTATAACGCAGCAAATCGAAATATATTGGTTCCGGTAAGAAGTTTAATTTATGAATTTGACTTTATGCAAAAACAAGGGAGCCACATCGAACCGCCACACAAAGTACATTTGTGCATATCCCGTATCGAAAAACATTTTCAACTCATCGTTATGGGCCACATACATCCTGTTCATCACAAACGACAACCCCAACGACCATCTGTCGCCATTGTAACCGGCCGATATCCGGGGAAGCATGCCTGGAGATACCTCTACCCTTTTCGAAGGTTCGGAGTTTCCGATGCCGAGATTAATACCGAAGGACATGCCTAATGACACAAAGTAATCTTTTTTAATCACCCATGTATAGGTATATCCCCCGCTGAGGCTTATTTGATAGCTATCCAGCCTGTGTCGCCCGTACATCACCAACGAACTGTCGGAAGATACCCGGTTATAGAAAAATCCGCCACCTGCATGGAAACTGCCTGCCGATTTTGCCTGTCGTTCGCTCTGATTGAACGCTGCCCGTGATGAAAATTTTTTATGGTTAAACAGGTATTGGCCAGACAATCCATACTGTATTAATTCTATGTCGGGGAACATCACCAACTCCGTTTCTTCATCGCCTGTATAAAATCCTTTATAATTCTGGAAAAACAGATCAAAAATAAATTTCCGACCGTAGTAGTGATATTGAAAATCGATAGTCCTTGTTTTTCCGCGTGTTTTATCCCTCATAAAATCAAAACTCATACCCCCACTCAGGGAAAAGCCTTTGTACGCGACTGACAACCCAATGCCCATCGGACTGTTAGGCTTGTAATCAATAGAATTTTTACTATCTATCTCATGTGTCAGCATGGTATATTGATAATATGTATAAATGCCCGTAGAAAACTCCTGCTCGAAAAGGTATATATAGGTACTATCAATCTGAGCATTTCCTTGCAAAGGGAGAAATACGGAAAAGACAAATACCGTGATGTATTTCGACACTAAAGATGATGGCAAATTATCCGGCATGATCTAAATGAACGCAAAGCTACGTTTAAATTAAGAATTAAAAATTAAGAATGAAGAATTGGGTCGTTGTCTATTGTTTATTCTTAATTTTTAATATGATAACTGAATTTGCCGGATTTGGTAATGAAGAATACTAAATTTTTCAAGTTCAACTCTTTATTTTATATGATTGTCGAATATTACGCCTAAATATGATATTAATATGAAGATATACTTGTCACCCTGGCAGAGGTCAACGACCCTGTCAGAGGTGAACCGAATCAAATCAGCCACTGTCAGGGTCTATCAACCCCTGACAGGGCTTCTGTGCCGAATAGATAGTCTTGGCGTAAGGTGTTATCTCCCGATTATCAATTAAGTTCAGATAAGTTCTCAAATAGCCCCTGCAATATCCGTAATCTGTTCGGGCGATATCGGTTGTCTTGCATATTTGATGGCTCTCATTTTGGCTACCCTGTATTTCAGCATGCCAAACTTATGGATAAGTACAAACGTTAATATGCCCAACCCAGCAATGATGACATAGCCCAGCAGTTTTTTATTGGCTACCAGTATCGCGCCTAACTGAACATCGCGCATTGAACCAACGCCCGGATTGTGGCTCATGGTCAACGAGTCGAAGTAAACCGCCATATCGCCGATGCTTTGCCATTGAAGTTTGTATTGCATCCATCCGAACAGCGAGGTAAAAAGCGCCATCATGATGAAACTCCTGAAAATCATGACGGGAGCGACAGACGGCAGCATGGTGTTTTGCGGAACTCTGTCGAACGTGTATATCCATACCGATATAAACAGTGCACACATACCATATCCGTTCAGCAGTTGGGGCAAATACAGTTGTCCGATATTCAGTTCGGGAACCATCATAAAATAAAGCATCACGGTGTAAAGGAAATACGCTGCAAAGCCTGAAAATACATACATTTTGATAGGTATGCGATTCTTCGTCCAGTGCAACGCCACAAAACCCGCCAATACCAAACCCGGCAACGTCATCAGATTGAGCTCCGCGTTGGTCATCCAGTTGTACCCTAGAATAGCGGATGTATAAATCGACATGATGACGCTTACCCCCATAAACATCCCTTGCGCCACCAAGAGAAGCAACCCCGAACGAACATCCCTGATTTTGTATAGTTTGAAAGAGAGGAACGGGCGTTTTATGTTTTGTTGCCTTGTAATCAATGCAAATATTGAGACTATTACAATGACGACAGCCCATGTGATGTATGGCGAATTAAACCAGTCCTGTTGCTTGCCGAACGCGAATATGTAGGCCATGCTCATCAATGCCGTTGCATACAGCAGCAGGCCGAACCAGTCTATGTAGATAAACGGCATCTTCCTTGCAAAACGCTGGTTGTGCATGAATATCACGCATACAAGGGCCGCCAGTAATAATGTCGCTGCGCCGTAGTAATGCAGGGTTTGCCAACCGACATCGATAGAAATGACGGACGAAAGGAACACACCTATCTGCCCGGAGCCTATCGATATAGGATAGAATATGGCATAAAATCTTTTCCTATTGCCGTCGGGACTAAGAATGCCCTGGATGGGAAGAAGCATTTCCACCATGCCCATCATCTTGGCAATTCCGAAAATAAGGCAGGCCACTACTACGATTTCGCCTATGCTCGTCGTGGCTACAACCATTGTCATCGTTGCCATCACCACCAATGCCGTTATTAATAGCTCTTTGGAACGAAACCGCATTTTGACGCGCATGATAAACGGAAGAAGCATTGACATACCGATAATCGTCGCAAAGTTTCCCCACATGAAATATTCGCTGAAAATGCCCGTACTGCTTGCCATTTGCCCTATGTTGCCTGCGTTGATCGGATTGACCAGCAGCAGGATAGATTCCAGCAATATGATCAGCACCAACATCCCAAGTCCCGGCACCCATTTATGAAATAATCCCCTGTTATACATAGCTTTGAAAATTAAGAATTAAGAGTTAAAAATTAAAAATTGATATTGAAACAAAGCATTCTTAATTCTTCATTTTTAATTCTTAATTTGTATGTAAACGTCCATATTCATTCCTGCTCTCAAATTCTGCAAGTCTTCCTGGTCATTATTTGCCGTAAATTCGATACGTACGGGAATGCGTTGCTGTACTTTGACAAAGTTACCCGTGCTGTTGTCCACGGGAACGCTCGAATAACGGGCTCCTGTGGCTGCCGATATAGCTGTAACCACGCCTTCAAACTCTTTACCACCCAAGGCATCCGCTCTCATTCTTACCTTTTTCCCGATAACGACGTGAGGCATCTGACTTTCCAGAAAATTCGCCGTCACCCATTTATCGTCTTTCGACACGATGGTTGCCACCTGCATTCCCGGCTGTTGCAGAAGCTGTCCTTCGCGCATCAACCTGCGTCCCATCACGCCATCGTACGGTGCGGTAATAACG
>JAVBPN010000212.1:0-3599 GCA_031549585.1 Bacteroidales bacterium | reverse complement strand
TGATGGAGCATTTGGGTGAACGAGCTTTCAGCATGGTAAAAGAATATGCTATACCTGATGGGCAGATTGAATTGCCGATAAAAATTGAGCAGCATTTTTCTGCAGGCGAACAGCAGATTTTTGCTATGGCGCTTTATCAAGCGCTTTCCGAAATACGATCGACCGAAATTCCATTTGTAATTGATACGCCCTTAGCTCGAATTGATAGCGTTCACAGGAAGAACATCCTAAACAACTTCTTTTCGAAACTGCCTGGTCAGGTGGTAATCCTTTCGACAGACGAAGAGATTGATGCAATCGGTATTGTCATGCTTCAAGATCAACTCTCCGACCTGTACTTAATCGAGAATCAAGATGATGGCTCCACTAAAGTACTTCACAATCAATATTTTAAGGGGGTATCCAATTGATCTACAAGCTTAGAACTGCAAAAGAAACCATGGATATCTTCGAGTCTATTGGTAAAACACAAGGACTTCAGCCGTTTGCGCTATCGAAAATTGCTATCGCGCTCTCAATTCATAAAGGTGCTTTAAACCCAGAGGATTTCAAGACTGGCACGGAGGGGCTAGAGCTAAATAGGCAAACCATATTCGGGGAGTACGATATCTTATTTAAAACGCTTGTTGCAATGAGCAACGGAGAGGAATTGGCGGACGAGGAGTTCTTCCCGAAATACACCAAAGCTCATTTAGACCGGGGTGCCAAATTGCTCTCCAACGAAATGCGATATGGTATGAATTTTTATGAGAATTTGCTTACTATTGACACTAATATATAAATATAAGAGCAACTACATTTTTGTAGTTGCTCTTATATTTATGCTAATGATTGTAAAATGAAGATTTAAATCTAGTTTCCAGGTTTCGATATAGACATGCCTGATTTTCATCGCTGAAGTACTCGTTTATAAACTCCTTGTATGCGTTTTCAATACCCTTTTGGTTCTCATTCTTCCCCTTCAAATCAGCGAGCTTTATAAATGTTGTCATTCCCTCAATATGCTTGACAAATAAATCTATATGAGCGGGAAGTGATGCCTGGTGCTTTAAATAGTAATCTTTAATTGCATCAATTTTACTTACAATGTCATCATGCTCAATAAATTCGTTTAATTCTTTAGGCAGTATAAGATAATTGGTGGTTTGCTTTTTGTATAGTGTTGCTTTGTAGTTTTTCCCATCTGGTCTTCCCAATAGTTCGCGAAGACTAAATGAAAAGTTATTCAAACTATCTTTCCACTTTACTTCCATCAATTTGTTATTATGAATCAAGAAGTGTTCTGGTGTATATCCGTTTTTTAATGAATAAATATGCTCAATAAAATTATCATTTGCGGTATAATGATCCATTATTGAATAAATTGCATAACACTTTACAACATTAAAATTTCGAAACAATTCAAAACTATCAAGGAATTCCCGCCGAACAGTTTTTAACTCTGCCAACACATCTTTAATAGTATTGCTATCATTAATATGGATTTTATCTAATACGTTATAAGCAATCAAGGTTTTATTTTTACTTTTTCCACTGTTGGTAAACAAAAATGCATATATGTACATGTTTGTAACAAGAGACTTAAAACTAGTGAAATCTAATTTGCTGCGTAAAGCATCATCTTTTTGCAGAAAATGCAGCAACATAAAAAATGGTAATTTATAATACTGTGCTTCTTTTGATTCAAGTATGTTTAAAGCCATTGCCCTAAGGCTTTCAATTCTGCCTGTGTCGTTCTTATGCGCTATTGCATCCAGGCAGATATCTTCGAATACATAATCTATGGTTTTTATTCTCTTATCAAAGTTAATTACATGCTTACCATAAGCAATCATATCATCTAAAAGGTCTTTGGTCTTGCTATGTCCCTTGCCCTCTAAATAATGTTTATTCGCAATAGAAAGATTTGCCGGGATACCATAGCTATTTGGAACCGAAAGCAAATACAGATATAAATACTCACAGGTGTTTTCTCGAGGATTTTTATTATAACCAAACAAATATTCAAACTGTTTGGTGCACCACCTAATATCTGCCCATTGGCTTTTTAATTTCTCATGAGAATTTGAATCATAGTTTTTGAAACAATACCCTTTAAAAATATCTGCAACATCAAGAACCTGAGATTTATAATTGATATCTAAAAATACCTCTTCTATTGAATCCTGTAGTTTGCCGTCGGGTTCGCCAATCAAGACTAATACTTGACAATCTAGAACTTTTTTCTGGAAACTCAAAAGCTCCTCGCAATTTAACTTACATAATTCCTGCTCAATATTTTCATACAGATCATAAAATGTTTCTTTTTGAAAATAAATATCACTATCCTGATCAATTTGTATAACTATTTCGTTTTCATGCAATAGCATATAATTTCCAATTGATTCATTTTTTAAAATCGGATTATCTTTTTTGAAAATATAGTCAAGAAGCGTTTTTTGTTCTTCGGCAAGTGATTTACTCCCATTTTTGCTTTTATTAAATAATGCAATTAGAATGAGAATGGTTGTAGTTATTCGTTGTTGACCATCAACTATTTCGTAGTAATCTTTCACTTTATTAACAATAATATTTCCCAAAAATTTGTCTCGAATTTTTATGTCTGTTATAAGAGTTTGCACACGTTCTTTTACCCAACTATATTCCCTTTGATACTTTGGAATGATAAAACCGATTCTGTTTTGGTCAAAATTTGCCTCCTTGTTGGTATTCATTTTTAAGAACTCTCCTATCGTGGCAACAAAAGAATTCATATTCATGAGGCCGACCTCCAACATTAATTGGTTTTATGTGTAAAATACTTTGACTCATTATAGCACATTTTGACGAATAATAAAGTAATATCTGTGTGAAAAGGCCCCACAAAGGTTTTGTGGGGCCTTTTCTATGCCCATTTTCAAGAAAGGAGTTAAAGAAATGGCAGTATTCCGAGTTGAAAAGACCAGTGACTACACAGTCATGGCGAACCATCACCTACGCAATACAGCACTGTCCCTGAAAGCAAAAGGGCTACTCTCTCTCATGCTCTCGCTGCCGGAGGATTGGGACTATACCACAAAGGGCCTCGCCCGTATCTGCAAGAACGGCATAGACAGCATTTGCGCCACAGTCAAGGAACTGGAGGCGCATGGATATGTCGAGCGGAGGCGTGTTCGCAATGAGAAGGGGCAAATGACAACGGTTGAGTATACCCTCAATGGAGGATGTGGCGATCCGTGAGGGCTTCAAAAACCTTCGCCCAGGGGCGGAGTATGATCCCCTCTATCAATCGGCGCTGTGCCGTCAAAAGGCAGACTGGCTCATCGGCATCAATGCCACCCGGCTTTTCTCCGTTCTCTATCACCGCACTTTGAACGTGGGGCGCGTCCAAACGCCTACGCTGGCTATGCTGGCGGAGCGTGACGCAAAGATCACCCTGTTCCAGAATGTCAAGCCCCCGCTATGTAGTCCAAAAAGACGTAGAGGAAACGGGATAGTCTCGTATTCGTTACCCAGCCAGCAGCACCGCCTCCGGCGCAGGCGGTCTGTAGCCCAGGGCGCTGTGCGGACGCACGGTATTGTACTCCCGAACCCAGCGCCCCAGAAGCGCCTTCGCCTCG
>JAVBPN010000398.1:0-7954 GCA_031549585.1 Bacteroidales bacterium | reverse complement strand
AAAAGGAAATGATCGCGGATAAAGGTTGGAATGCCCATGCATCTTTCAAAGGGGTATACATAAAGAATTTGGTTTTGGGTGCGGATACTGAAAACAGATTGAGTTGCCTTTTGGTTAAGGTAGAGCCTGGTTGTGCCCTTGAGGAACATATTCACGAAGGAAGATTGGAATTGCACGAAATCATTGCAGGGAGCGGAACATGTTTTTTAGACGGTAAAGAAATCGCCTATCAAGCCGGGATCATTACTGTTATTCCCGCTGACACCAAACACAAAGTAGTTGCAGGAAAAGATGGGCTGTATATTTTGGCAAAATTTACTCCGGCAGCGCAATAGAATAAACATTTTGTTGTATTGCATATCAAAGAGGACAAGAAAAATAAATAACAATCAGCTTGGCGTAAATTAAGCTTTCCTAATATAATTGGGGTATATAAAACTTTTGTTGCAAACATTGTTAAATGTGAGTTATTGTAAATAAGAAGATTTCATAAGATAAGCGAATTAAGCATTATGGAATAATAAGTATTTTTTCTATCTTGCGGCTGTTTTTGTATCAAAATATATTGTACAATGAGTAAGATAGAAGCCCTTATTGCGCAACAAACGACAGACTTTGTAAAACTCTGTCGTAAGTATATCGATTATATAGATAATCTTCCGGATAAGAAGGTTACCGAATTTTGGACAACCCAATTGAACCTTTTATCCGGAATATATAACCAAATATTTTTGCTTCCCAAGATAGACGCACGTTACGAAGCATACGTTGAAAAATTTGTAACAGAGCAAGAGTATAATAAGTTATTCCGTAAATTGGAAGGCTATGTCGGGTCATTGGATAAATTTCCTGATTTTACCAATCTCAGCCATCCTGGATCTTTTCAGGTAATTGAGACAAGTCTTTCGGAAACATTGACCGATATCTATCAGGAAGTTAAAGACTTCGTGCTTTTATATGAAACTGGCACAATTGAAAATATGAACGATGCAATTGCCGATTGCGTCGATTCATTTGGCGAGTATTGGGGAGTTAAACTGTTAGCCGCTCTGAGGATTATGCATATAAATCTTTATCAGAATCGATATGCCGAAGCAAAAAAAGAAGCTCAGACTATTGATGATGAAATTGAGAAAGAGATGCTTGCTAATTCTGAATTTGGTGAAGAGGGTGATGAATAACCGGAATATACTTATGTCCCGATGTTTGCCTCAGAGATATCAAAAGAAGAACTTCATGATTTACCACTAATTCGGTTTCCCGGAAAAATACACTTAATTGAAAATCAACATACGGCCAATGATGTAATTAATCGATTGCTTGCTTGTCCTGTATTAGGGTTTGACACAGAAACCCGGCCATCGTTTACAAAAGGGAAAATCAATAAAGTCGCTTTATTACAATTAGCAACCGATACAGATGCTTATTTGTTTCGTATATGTAAAATGAATACTCCTCATAGTTTGATGGATCTGTTGGCGAATCCTCGAATATTGAAAATAGGGGTTGCCATAAAAAACGATATATTTACGCTTCGACGTAGCGATAAAGTACATCCTCAAGGATTTATCGACTTGCAGGATATGGCCAAACGGTTTGCAATCAAAAATATTAGTTTGGCTAAGATGGCTGGTATTATACTAAATGTGAGAATTTCTAAATCGCAGCAATTATCCAATTGGGAAAATGAAATACTAACGGAAGCCCAACAGAACTATGCAGCAACTGATGCGTGGATTTGCTATGAAATTTATAAGAAACTGAATGGACTGCATTCAGTTAAGTCTATTTTATAATTGGATGTTTTGCTGATTTTTAATGATTTTCTTATAACAATTACACGGATTTTAACGAAAATATTTACCTATTGCGAAATAAGGCTTGCTCATATGGCATATTTATACTATATTCATGGCTTAAAGGATTACCTGAAGTAACAGAATAAGCATGACAGATCAATTGATAACAGTTTTAACATTCACCCATCCGAACGATTTAATATTTATTCGTGGACGCCTCGAAGCGGAAGGTATTGAATGCTTTGTGCAAGGCGAGTTAACGTCACAGATAAGGCCTTTCATGTCAAACGCATTTGGCGGAATCGAACTTCAAGTGAAGGAAAACGATCTTGAAAAAGCAGTTGAGATATTAAAGGAATACGGATATGTTCAAGATTCCGACTTACAAGCACCAACAGGAATGTTTACTTCATTTGATAAAACTACTGCAAAATTTCCGCTCATAAGCAAGCTTCCGTTTTGGTTGCGCTTGTTACTCGTTGTATTGGTTTTAACAGCGTTATTGATGGGCTTTATTTATTGTATGGTTTGGCTAACCCTGAACGGATAAGAGGAATTGTTCTTTTCAAAGTTTTAGGGCAAGTATGTCTAATGAGTCGCAATTGCAAAGTTACTTGTGCAGCACAAAGCATGCTTGATCTCCATCATTAATGCCATTAAGATGCTTTGCCCATTTTTTACAAGACTTTTTGTGCGAACGTGAAACGTTTACCTTTTCCCATAGCGTTATATCTCTCGCATATTTTTCGCTATCAAGAATTTGATTCTCGGTTGAATCGTAGGCTATTTGCTGCAATACCAGTCCGCTTTCCTTAGCAAGAATAGTCACACTTTTGGTAGTATGCAAAAATATATGTCGAGGGGCATCCAGCTGATACCAGCTAACACCATACTTGCGAAAAGCAAAAGAATCGGACACGGGGGTACGGATAAGTATTTTTCCGCCGCGGCGAAGCATTTGCGCAAGGTGCAGCATAATTTCAAGCGGATTATTCATGTGCTCAAAGGAGTGGTGCAGCATGATTAAATCGTACTCGTCCTGATGTTGCAGTACATCCGCTTTTATAATCTTAACTCCTCCGGGGTAGGAGATGTCGCCATTAATATACGGTTCCACACCCGTAAGATTTGTAAAACCCCACGTACTAATCCGACGTAAAAGTCCACCCGTTCCGCAGCCAATGTCCAGTATGGCAGCATCCTTTTTTAACCCCTTCAGCAAATCTATCCACGCAGTGTAACCTTTGAGGTGTGACACAACATGCAGTCCTGGAAATCTTGGCCTATTCAGATACCAGTTTGCCAAAAATCGTCCCAGAAAATATTTCTTCGCCGTAGCCGGCTTAAATGAATAATAATCGTTAGGATAATATTTTGAAATATCAAGATGGGTATCGGCCAGCTGCAAAGCCCCACACGATGCACAGCGGAAGTATAAAAATTCTTCGCGGAGGCCATACATCATCTCCTTAACAAGCATGGTTTGGTTACCATTGCTATTTCCACAAATTACACACTGACAATTCGCCATTTTACAAACAATTCAGTAAACTCAAATGTAACAAGCATTTTAGAGCCTGTTTAAAATTAATGAAATATGTATCAGATAGATTTAACGAAACACAGTGGCAATATATAAAGAAAGAATTGAAAATCCAAGAACGCAAGCAAAAACATGATTTATATCAAACATGGAACGCCATTACATAACGCCAGAGGATTATCTTAAATTATTTCAAGAATTGGAGCATTGTATATCAAGGCATACGAAGAAAAACTCCGTTTAAATAACCTGAAAAAAGCGTTAATGAAGAATTGATAGATATACAATCTAACAGGTTTTCAATGTCTATTAAACTTTGTGTCTAATAATTAATGCCACTAAGTCACAAAGACATAAATATTTGATTTTATGAGATTCTTGATTGCGTCAAACCTTAGGTTCCCATCCTTTTTCATACTCCCGGCTCCAGTATTGTTGCGCTCCGGGATTAAGGATATGTCCATTGGACGGATCTATGTTCAATGTTTGTTGCATTCGCCACGATATATTTCCCAATTGAACCAGCAAAGTACTACGGTGTCCTAAGGCGCAATCGGCATTAGGCGTTTTATTGTTGCGGATACAGTCGAGAAAATTAGCTATATGCATTTCATCCATGTTAGCCCCAGCACTGACAGTATTAGTCGTATCCTTGCTATCGGTTTCGTCTTTACTGTTCTTTATAACTTTCCCATCGTTGTCGTACACGATATAAGAATTACCGCCTGGATTATATATCGTTCCTTTGTCACCATAGAATATAACGCCCCGGTCAGAACCTTCTACTTTGAATTTGCTGCAACTACGGCTTTCCCACAGAATCATTTTATTTTCAGGAAATTCTATTGAAATCGTTTGTGTATCGGGTGTTTCCCAACTGTCTTTGAATGCATAACGTCCACCCAACGACGATACTTTGTTGGGAAACTCCACACCCAATCCCCAACGCGCTAAGTCTACTTCGTGTGTGCCGTTATTAAGTGCTTCGCCTGTTCCCCAATGCCAGCGCCAATGCCAATTATAATGTATCAATCCGTCTTGATAAGGTTTTCGGGGAGCTGGTCCTTGCCATAGATCATAATCCAACCAACTGGGACCTTGCCCATCTTTAAGATAAGTAGGGCCGCGCCCAGTGGTATACCATGTCTTTGCCCTATATACGTTCCCGATAAGGCCAGAACGGATATCATCCATCATTCGCATAATTCCTGTTCCCGAACGGCGTTGAATACCCATCTGCACGATACGGTTATATTTATGGGCAGCTTGAATCACCAATTCGCCTTCGTTGGGATTGTGGCTAAGCGGCTTTTCTACATATACATGTTTTCCCATAGCGCAACCGATAATCGTTGCCGGAGCGTGCCAATGATCAGGGGCAGCAATTACCAGGGCATCCACTCCCTTATCGGATAAAGCTTTGCGAAAGTCTTTTTCTCCTTTAGGCTTGCGTGTTTGTATCTTGGCCACATCTTCTATGGTCTTGTTCATGGCTCGTTCATCTACGTCGCAAATGTAGCCGACCTCGCAATCGGGCATTGCAGCATACATTTTAGCCAAGTGGTTGCCACGGCTGTTAACCCCCATGACAGCCACTACAATTTTTTTACTTGGTACTCCCTGTGCAAATACTGAAGGCACAGCCAATCCGGATAACCCAATACCAGCTATTGCCAACCCTGAATTTTTTACAAAATCCCGCCTGTTTAGTGTATTCATAGTTCTTAAAATATTTTGTATAGCGGCGGAAAAGTACAAAATATTTACGATAAATTCTGTTGATTTATCTATTAATTTTCAGGTCTTTTTAGAAATTTACATACATAGGTGATCATTCAATTCCACCACCTAATGCCCTATATAAATTCACTGTTGCCTGTAGTTGTTCCAATTGGTCGTTTACCTGGCTGAGTTGCGCGTGTAATAGGTGTTGTTCTGCTGTCAAAACTTCCGTGTAGTTGGCTTCTCCGGCTTTTAATAATTCTTGGGTATAATCAACAGCTGTTTTAAGTGATTGTACTTGTTTTGCACGGGTATCATTCTTGCGAAGTGACGATTGATAAGTAAATAGAATGTTGGATACTTCTTGGCTCGCAGTTAATATCGTTTGTTCAAATGTGAGCAGGGCTTCTTCTTGTTGCGCTTTCGCTATTTTTAAAGCACCGGTCAGTTGTCGTTTGGCAAAAAGTGGCTGGGTAATGCCTCCCACAATATTAGCAAGAATGTTTTCCGGCTTAAAAAAGTTGGATATACTTGAAGAGGTATAACCCACAAGGGATGAAGCAGAAGCTGACCCTAAAGTGATGGATGGATACAAACTTGCTTGTGCTGCATTGGTCAATTCAAAAGCAGCGCGAAAGCTGAGTTCCGCTTGTTGTATATCAGGGCGTCTTGCCAACATTTGCAATGGAATCCCATATTTAAGCTCAGCTGGTACTATTTGAGAGGTTATGGATGTTCGCATAATTGTATCCGGCTTTTGGCCCAACATCAAAGAAATGGAATTTTCCAATTGCCTGATTTGGATTTCTAAATCAGGAATAGTAGTTTGCGTGCTGTATAACAATGCCTTGCTTTGTTCTACGGCAGCTGCATTTAACATTCCGGCTTCTTTCATTGCTTCCATAGTGCTCGTGCTTTCTTTTAATAATTGCACGGTTTCTTGTGTAATGCGCAATTGTTCATCCATAGACAACAAAGCATAATAAGTGGTAGCTATATTGGCAATTAATGACGTTTGCACCAAATTCCTATATGCTTGGCTATTTAAAAACCGGGCATATGCCGCTCGCTTTTGCCTGGCTATCTTACCCCATATATCAATTTCCCACGATGCGGAAACAGCCAAGGTAAACTGATCCGTAGGATAACCCAACACTTTTGTGCCTGCACTTCCTGTGCTGGTTCTCGCCTCTAAGGCTTGTCCCACTAAAGTTACATCAGGAAAAAATGCGGCACGGGCAATACGGAGATTGGTTTCTGCTTGTTTGATACGGGAAACAGCAATACGGAGATCATAATTTTTTGTCAAACCACTATCTATCAAAGCTACAAGAATAGAATCCTTGAAATATTCCTGCCATGGGATGCTGCTAATGGTGGTTGTATCTGTAGGATTTTTTCCCCGGAATAATCCTTGCTCATCATATTTAGGTGCGGTATATTTATTGAAAATTTGACATGATGATATGAGGAATATCATCATAAGCAATGTAATATACGTTATGTGATTATGCTTTGGCGTTTTTCTAGTATGAGGGCATGTGGATTCATGGCAAGACACAATATCTTGCGAGTTTTGTAAAAAAAATCGGCAAAAAATATGATGTTTATTTGTTTTCATTGCCTGTAGTTTGGTCATTTGAAGGAATTTTTGGCTTACTGATCATGTCCTGTAACGATTGAAAAATCATATAAAGCGTAGGAATAACCAATACGCCGAAAATAGTGCCAATAAGCATTCCACCAACAGCGCTGATGCCAATAGACCGGTTGCCGATAGCGCCAGCACCTGTGGACAAAGCCAACGGAAGCAGCCCAAAAATAAATGCAAGCGAAGTCATCAAAATTGGACGCAAACGCGCGGCAGCGCCATTGATGGCAGCTTCAATAATACTCATGCCTTCCCGCCTTCGCTGAAGGGCATATTCGACAATTAAAATGGCATTTTTGGACAAAAGTCCGATCAACATGATCATAGAAATCTGTACGTAAATATTGTTAACAATACCACTGCCATTCATCAGTGCAATAAAAATGAAGATAAAAATGCCTGACAGCCCAACAGGCAAAGAGAGTATCACGGCAAACGGGATGATATAACTTTCGTAAAGTGCAGATAATAGTAAGTATACGAATATAAGGCAAATAGTAAATATGATGATAATTTGTCCTCCACTTTTTACTTCTTCACGACTCATTCCGGAATAATCGTAGGTATAGCCATCAGGAAGTGTTTCTTTACTAACTTCTTTCACAATATTGATTACATCACCCGTACTGTATCCTTGTGAAAAATTAGGAATAATTGTAACATCCATTGATGTATACATATTAAATCGGCTTAACGATTGTGACCCGGTAATGTCTGTTATGGTTAGGAATTCGGTCACGGGAGCCATCTCTCCGCTTGATGTTTGAACGAATATTCCATTCAAATCCTCCAATTTCGATCTATATTGGGGTTCTGCTTGTACCATCACCCTGAATTGCTTCCCGTACAAATTGAAATTCGATACATACTCGCTACCTATGTATGCTTGTAATGCATTCATCACCTGCGATAAGGTTAATCCTGCGTCTTTTATTTTGTCAATATTTGCTTCAACTAATTTTTGCGGAAAATTGGGATTAAAAGTTGTCATGGCTGTCATAACCTCTTTCCGTGCATTTAGTTTAGCAAGCAATTGGTTGGTGATATCATAAAATTTTTGAATGTCTCCGCCTGTCTTATCTTGCATTTGCATGGTCACGCCATTGCTGACGCCAAATCCCTGTAAAGTAGGATTACCCATGAATAAAAAAGTCGCATTGTTGATGGAGTCTGTTTTTTGCGTCATTAAGGCAGCAATCTCATCGGTAGTGATTTTGCGGTCTTTCCATGGTCCCATCT
>JAVBPN010000359.1:0-8851 GCA_031549585.1 Bacteroidales bacterium | reverse complement strand
GATGTAATACCCTCAACTGTGGTTACTTGTTTGAATATGTAATTGAGACATTGGGCTTCTTCGTCAACCCGGACATAGATTCCATTGGATATACCTCCCCATGTTCCATTATCTTTACGTGCCCGCACATAATAAGTGCCGCTTTGCGTGACACGAAACGGATTCTCATTATATGGGCTAACACCATTCGGATTATCCTGCCAATAATAAAAATAACCGCTTCTTTGTCCTTTGAATGTTAATTCGACATAGGAACATTGATCATCTGGAGGTAAAATGTCAATTTTATGTGAGATAACCTCAATCCTGGCAGCAGACGTTTCGCAACCTGAACCTGGATGTTTGATACTTACAAACCAAACCTTGTCTTGATCTACATAGCAATTAATCGTATCGCTCATGTTTGAACGCAGATTAAATCCCTGTTGATTTTTCAAAATATACTGCCAGCCTTCAGGTCTTCCCGATATAGTTAATGTGATCCAATCACTTCCAAATATCTGATCACGAGAGGCTGTTACTGTTGGTTCTACATGATCTTGTAGTGGGGCTTGTACCTTTTCGCTTTCACAATAACCTGTCTCTTGCCGGGTAAGATAAAATGCAGGTTGCGGGCTATTTGGGTCCATCTCGGCATTGAAAATTCCTGTTTCGTTACCTTGTAAATATTGATAAGAATTGCCTGCAGTTCCGATTACTAATTGGTATAATCGGTAAGTCCCTCCGCCAGTTGCCTTGATATAGGCGTTGGTGGTACAATTGACCGTTTCCACAATAGTTGGTTGAGATGAAGCAGCTGTTGGTGATAATGTATATTTTATTGGCTGGGTTTCACAATTGGCTTCAGTGTCATGTACACTCACCCATATATATTGTTCATTCCCAGGAATCGTACATGTGCCGTCTTGGCTAATATGAAAGGGAGAATTATTGTCGCTATAGGAAAAATAATAATGCTTAAAATCTTCTCTATTGGGATTTCTAATTGCGTAAGCCGTTAATGTGACATTGTCTGTTGTGTTACACTGTATGTCTTGGTGGACATCTACTCCAGAGGGATACAGGATATTTGATTGGCTAGTAACCAAAGCACTTTCACAGTTATAATTATTTCTAGCTTTTACAGAAATATTAGCATTCTCAGACAGATTGATTTTCAAAAAGTTTTCTGACCCCGATTTAACTTGCGTTCCGTTTTTGTACCAAGTATAATAATTCACACCAGTTGAAGCCTCTGTGGCTGTAAATGTAATTTCACCATAACTACATGCTTTAGGAGGAAGTAATTTAACTGTTGGAACACCTACCTTGATATAAGCAGAAACCAACTCGCTTTCGCATCCGGTAGCAATGTGGTATGCTTTTACATAAAATTGCGTTTCCGAAGTTACTTGCGCTGTGTAATCCCGGTCACCATCCTTAACCAATTGCATAGAGGCATTGTACCATTTAAAGCGGTATTGGTTGATATCAATGTCAAATGCATTAAACCGTGCTGTCATGGTTACAGGCCCTGCCGCACATAATTGGGTTGAACTGGGTGAAACATAAATACTCATATCGGGTATGGTGATGTTGGTCATACTACTTATGCATGATCCCTGATGGATACTCGCATAATAGGAATAATTGGAACTGTTGGCTGACATCATCTGCATTGAGTCCGTTGGTAAGGCGATGACTCCTTCTTGTGGCACAACCACAGCCATCGATACCGGAATGTTGGGAAACATCTCGGCCATCATACTGGTAGAATCAGCTGAACTCGACATGGTTGATAAGGAATTATTCAGATAATAATCGTGAATACTGAATATTCCGGTTGAATTAGAAGCTACGTATACATATTGGTATCCATCCAGCCGGTACAGAACGTATTGTCCTCCCGCAGCTCCGGTCAACTTCACGTATGCCGATCCGTTACACGCTGCCGCATATTCAACATTGGGAGGATTTGGGTTAGGATTAAGGGGTACGGTAAATGCGGTTTTTGGGGATTCACAACCAGAATTGTCATAATAAGCACTCACATGTATCGTGCGATTGCTTGGGGTGGCATAAAAATCATATGTGGCCCCCTCTGGCAATTCAAATAGGAATTGCCCCGATGGGGTATAATATCTGTAGCTGCATGTTCCATAAGGATTGTAAGCATAGGCTGCGATACTTACCATACCCGAAGTTGAACCGCAGGGCAAGTCGGTTGTCTGCCAAACACCCGGGGCATAACATTGTCCGTATGCTTTGAATCCAAACCATATGAAAAGAAATGGCGGAAAAATATATTTGAAGTAAAATTTTGATTTCATGACAATTAATTTTTCAAGTTATTGGTTGATATATCGATATTGGTAATTTTCCATAATATGACCATTGTGATCTTTAATCAGGTATAGCCTGTTGCGATAATCATATTCATAATAGGTCGTATGGCCAGCAGGATCAGTTTCTGAAGTTATTCCAACCAAAGGTTTGTAGGTGTAATGGAAAATCAAAGATTGGTTCATATCTGAGTCGATACGTAAATTTTCAAATGTATCATGTATTTGCTGGTCAGATGGGGTATTGTTTAAATAGGTTAACTTTGCTGCACCTAATTTTTGCCATATAACCGTGGAATCACAATTTTCAATTTTGGCAATCGGGTAACGGTTTTTATATCCCCACACATACGAAATTGCAGGGCCATTGACAGGTCGTATCTCTACAATCCGGTCTTTTGTATTATATTTATAATATGTCACCGGTTTCATCTTTCCGGAATAATTTGTTCCCAAAGTTATTGGTGCAGATGTTTCTAATTTTTTAATCGTATCTGGCTTGATGATATTATCAGTATATGCTTTAAAACTGATGTGTTCTGCGTCGATAATAGATTGGCTTGATCCATCAATCAATGTGATTTGCTTTTGAACCACAGGGGCAATGAGATTGATTCCAACCATTTTATTGTATATTTCGCCAGATAGTTCATGTGGATATGTATAACTGATACAAATCTTTTTTTGATCACTTCTCCAAGTCGTAGTGGTTTTAGTTTGATCTTTTGCATTGTAAGTATACTCTTCTTTATGGGTAATTTGGTTATTTCCTCCAGGATTATGGGTTAAAGTTGTCTTTTCCAACAATAAAGGAGAACCGGCAAAGATTCTATATGAATAGAATTGATCTCCAGATAGTTTAACTCCATAAATTCCATAATTATCGGCTCGTCTATATTTATGATTAACTATCAATAATGTATCTGTGTTTTCGTTGTAGGTGATCTCTTTTTTGATCAATCCCCGTTCAGGTTTGCGGGAATTCATTTGGCGATATTGGTTTCTTCTCATCCCATTAAAATCAGGATCATCTGCGGTAATTGCCCATCGACAGTATTCTGTATATTGGTCTATGATATTATCCGGCCAATCGTTATAATTAGAAAACAATGTTTCTTTATAACCATTGCCTTGTTGCTGTTTTGTGTTTTTTATGTGTTCTACCACATGGGAATAGCATATATATTCGCTATCAAAACAATTAACAGCTAATCCGCTCGATATATATTGACACCGATAAATACTAATACCTCCGACGGTTTCTCCATTTTGGAGAAAAAGCATATAAGTCCAATGCATTAAAATCCCACTTGATTCAGAAGAGTTTAATGATTTTTTGTAGTAAAATTCTCGGATATTTTCTTCACCGGATTCTGTTTTGTCAAATATCATCCGTACACGGGCTCCTCCAGCAGTGCCGGAAATATTTTGCAATGCAGGCAAGTATGCACTGATTTTTTTCCGCTCCAATCGTTGGCTATATTCGTGAGGTTCGTAAGCAACCGATGTAGAACCACCAGTCGGATATATCACTTTGTTTAACAATCCAACATCACATAAATCCGGATTAGGATTTCGATTGGCGCCTGCGGTTCCATAAACTATATCTCCATTATTATCGAACTCAATATTAGGGAGAATTGTATTGCCATTTGCGTGGTCATTCCAGAATCCCCAATAGTCTATTGAATTTGTATTAAATGAAGGGAGGTAACTTGTTTTTTGATATTCAAATTGATATTTTCCTAATTGCTTACCACGAATGCTTGTTAAAAACAGACGTTTAGTCATAGATCCATAATAGGTATAATTAAAAGTAATTTCTTCTGTTATATCCTCTGTCAATTGATTTGTAACTTTCATTGCATTTAACTGCTTACAAGAATATTTTAGTGACTGGCTAATTTCAAAATCAGCATGTTCCCTGTCCGAATATTCAAAGTTGATCATGCATATACCATCTATATTAATATGTGTCAGGTATGAAGTTTTTATAACTTGATATAACGGGCCTCTTACCGATCCTGGATCCGAAGACATTCCATCAGGAGTAATAGTATACATCAATGTTTCATAGGGTATTGCTGTTACTACTTTGAGATCTTCATAAAGATGAGGGTCACTAGAATTATATTGACCGTCATAAAAAAAATGAATTTTCCGGCCATTAGGTGCTTCTATTTTTTTCAAATACCACGATACAATATAATCCCCTGTTGGGAATGCCTCAGGTGAATCTTGCAAGGAATAACAAAATTCCAGATATTCGCTATCTCCACCAAAAATGTATTTATAACCATCCCCTGTGGTAATGGTAATTTCTGAATTTGCAGATACGCTTTGATAGTCTTGAATGCTCACCCCAGATAAGTCGATCTGATAAGTTCCGCTGTTGTTACAATCAAAAACGTGAATATTTCTATTAAAGTCTACCATAAAATTTCCTGAATGCCCCATAAAGTTGAATGAAAATAAGTCAGAAGTAGTTTCGTATCCTTGATTTCCAGTTGTTCCCGGAATAAACCAATTAGTTAAAGCCATTTGACCAGCTTGAAAGTTGCCTATATTGTTGTTATCTACATGAGGTCTTGTATCAAAGTTACATAACATCCCATGATAGATGGTACTATTTGCCCTTTGGTCATCCGGCACACCTTGTACTTGCCGTGTGATCATTCCACCACAATTCAAAAACCAGTTTAATCCGACTGGTCCCGGTGGTTTACCAGGAATAAATCCCGCGGAATTATATCCTATACTAATGGGAACGTCAAAATCAGGGTCGGAATAATGATAAAGAGGTATCTGCATATCTAATTGCCCTGTGTATTTTCGCACGGGAATATTTCCATATTGCATAAAATCCCATGTTTGCGGAGAAGGCATGTAAACATTGTAGGCTGAATGTGCCAATGTTTGTGCCGACATGTCCATCGTAAGAGCCATCTGTATCATTAAGAACAAATAGCAAAATTTTATTAATAATTTGTATCTCATATCTTTCATATTATTTAGATTTTATATATTTGTTTTTATATTAAAATTTTTACTTCTATGGTTCATGGTATAAGCTAGATCATACAAAGAAAATAGTATTTTATTCCTTGAATTTCCATTTTCCATTGATTAAAACCTCCACCCCATCCTCCACAGCCATGCATTGGTTTGCGGTTCATGCCGGTTGTGCAGGAAATCATAAAATACGCTCACATTCCCCTTCATCTTCTTACCGATGCGGTATTCTTTGGTAATTCCCAGTAACAAAGCTGATGTCCATCCCGCCGGTACTTCTTGTCCGTCATTGGCTGTAATAGCAAAAAGGTAATTGCGTTCCCAACCCACCTGCAAGCCAAATCCCCATATAATCATATAATTGACAAATCCCCCATAGCCTGCACCCATACTCGAAAAATGGATATTCTTGATATTTTCTCCCAACCCATAACGGTAATTACCCAATATCCCCATACCCAAATGATCGGTGATATGGTATAATAACTGCAAGCCCACCGTACCCGATGAGGGTAACTTATAACTTTGCCTTTCAAAAGCCATATCAAAACCTACGTCAAAATGATCCCAGAGTCCGGCTGTTTTATATGGGTCGGGTTTAAATGAAGGCATTTGTGACGCATTATCCACGGCACTACCTGCTTCACTGCCCATCATATTGTCCAGTATCCCGGAACTTTTTTCTTTGGCATCGGTGATCAGCTTCATGGCATCGGGATCAACAGCCGAGGCCTGGCTTTGCATCATCTGTTTGGCCAGTTGCTTGGGCTGCATCTTTTCGGGGTCTTGTTTTTTGGAAGGCAGCGTAGCCAGAAAATCACTCCAACGCGGGTCTTTCTTGGCCAAGGCCATCACTGTTTCTTCTATACCCGACGGCTTTTTCAAGGCTTTGCGATAGGTGTTGATTTGCGCCACATAATAATAGTTTTCCTTATCTACTTTTTCCAGCAGGCGGGCATATTGTTTTTTATCACCATAAGCTTCGTGCAGTTGTTCTTTTCGTGCCTGCATCTGTGCTTTGGTTTGTTGGGTAAGGTTGATCCTGTCCTTGGCTTTTGCGATGGATGCCGATGCATCATTGGTGGCTTGGCTTTGCGGCATACCCGGCATGGAAGGGCCGGAAGGATTATTGGCGGAAGGTATATTGATTGATTGTTTGGCCGGCAATAAGTCGTTGGCTTCGGCAAACTTGTAAACGGTCTGGAGCGAATCCATCATCGGCTCATTGGATATATCGCCGGATTTTTTTACGACAGTTTCCCGGTCGGGAACTTGTGGAGGGTTGGGTGATTTGCTTGCTTTACGTTGCAGTTTTTTCTCATAACGGGCCATCCGTCGTTCTGCTTTGGCGGTACGTCGGTCGCATTGACGGGTAAAACGGTCTGCCCGCGCAGCGGTCTGCCCGGCGCTTTGCTGCATCATTTTCTGTTCTTCACTTTGTGCATATAGTATGGGAGTACTTAATAGCAAAAAGTTAATGAACATAACAATAAGCGTCTTAAGTAGATGTTTCGTCATAGAAAGATTCAATGTTGTTTATACAATAATAAACACCAGATGCAAAACATTTGTTTGTTTTTGTCCAATGCGACATAAAAATAAATATTTTGCCATTAAGGCCGATCAAGAATCATATTAAACGATGCCTGGAAGATAGATCCCGAACATCAATTCATATTAGTATGTCATTCAAATCTCAACTTGAAATTTACATAAATTTTAAGATTTGACTTTCTTTTTTTGTAAATATAAATCATAAACATACTAAACATATATTAGTATCGATTAAATATTATAATAATGTTTATATGTCCATATATAGAAACAAATATAATTATATATTTCATATAATGCAACTTTTTTCACTATTATTTAAAAAAATAATTTAATTTTTGAGGGCATAATTGAATTATAGATAACCAACTATGAATTATAAATGATTAAAAATTAATAATAAATAATATACAGTATATGTAAATACTTAAAATTTACAGACTGAAAAGATGAATCGTTTGTTAAAATAGAAAATCACAAATCTTGAACTAAAAAACTTTACATCTTAAACATGAAACTTTTAATAGTTAATCGTTACATTTGCACATATAGATCATTCATAAGCCATCAGTCAGTTAACCATATATAGAGCATCGGCCGGGTCGGGGAAAACTTTTACCTTGACTAAGGAGTATATTAAACTCGTGCTGAAAAGCAGGGATTATCACCGGCATATTCTGGCAGTAACTTTTACCAACAAGGCTACAGAGGAAATGAAATACCGGATTGTACAAAAGCTATTTCAGCTAGCTAGCCACGAGGATAAAGAATATATACAACAGATTGCGTATGAAACGAATATTTCTGAAAATGAAATCGTTTATAATGCGAACAACGCATTGTACAATATTTTACATAGCTATTCGCAATTTTCTGTTACCACCATTGATAGTTTTTTTCAGCGGGTCATACGTGCATTTGCTCGTGAAATGGGACTTTATGCCGGTTATAATGTTGAGCTTGACCAAAGTTCGGTACTTGAAGAGTCTATTGATTTAATGTTGAATGAAATAGATGAAAATCGTTTTTTGAAAGACTGGCTAATTGAATGGGCGAAGAAGAAAATTGAAGAAGGAAAATCATGGAATTTCAAAACAGACATTCATCGGCTCGGATATGAGATCTTCAGCGAAAAGCTTCAAGATTTAGATGCGAAATTATTAACAGAAATTACTGATAAAGATCGCCTAGAATTATTTCGGAAAAGAATGCAACGCATGGTCGATCATTATATATCTGTCTTGCGTGAAAAAGGAATGCAGGCCTTGAAAATTTTAAATGATTGTGGCTTGACTGTCGATGACTTGAAATATAAAAACAGGGGAGTGGGAGGATATTTGGTACGGTTATCTCAAGGAAACGATGCTCCACCCAGTAAATATGCAGAAGAAGCCATCAATAATCCGCAAGGCTGGTATTCTGGCAATTCGCCTCGCAAGGAAGAAATAGAAGCTGCATATTTTGGAGGATTGAACGATGTTGCGACAGAGGCTTATATGTTTCACACAGATCCCGAGCGTGTTCGGGAGGTAACTACAGCACGCCAGATATTAGGGCAGATCAATGTATTGGGTGTTTTGTCCGATTTAATGCACCATGTAAACGAATACTCCCGTAATCAGAACTTGTTTTTGTTGTCTGAAGCGTCCGGATTTCTCAAAACAATCATTAATCAAGCAGATACCCCGTTTATTTATGAACGGGTAGGCAGCTTTTACAACCATTTCATGATTGATGAGTTTCAGGATACATCGGCTATTCAATGGGAAAATTTTCGTCCATTAGTCAAGAATAGTTTGGCCTCAGGCTATCCGGACTGGATTGTGGGGGATGTGAAGCAATCTATTTACCGGTGGCGGAATACCAATTGGAAAATCCTTGCCGAAGAGATAGAAAAGGATATGGCACCGCAAAATGTGGAAGTAATCGGATTGAATAAAAATTGGCGAAGCGCTCCTGAAATC
>JAVBPN010000073.1:0-9632 GCA_031549585.1 Bacteroidales bacterium | reverse complement strand
TAATTTAAAGGTTATTTATCTGGGTGCAATTTACCCATATTCAGCTCAGGAATGGTGTAAGTCAGCCAAAGAAGTTGGTTTTATCGATTTGAATCATTATAATGAATGGCAACGGCATGGGCAAATTGAAAATTATTCTCAAGTGGACAGTATTGGCTACAACATGGGAGTTTGGACCAAATTTGTAAAATTTGGATTTCAAAGAGTTTCCGATATGGCATGCAGGTTTGTAAGAGATGGGGATATAACATTGGAACAAGCCCAATTGTTGATAATACAACAAGACTATATTTGCGATCCATCCTCTAAAAGAGATTTTTGTAGAACCGTTGGCATAACTGAAGAATATTTTGACCAAATGGTAGATAAATATGCAAACAGAAATTTAGTTGTAAAGGATATAAATGGAGTATGGAAGCGGAAAGATCTGCAATAAAGCAAACTTCAATAGATAGGAGAGTTGAAGGAGGGAAAATTTATCTTCGCCTTTTAAATAAGTTTGATGTTAATCAGATTTATTTAAATTGGATGAACGATTATGAAATCGTCAAATATACCGAAAGCCGCCATTCTATCCATACCATGGATTCATTACAAGATTTTGTTCTTCATGTCAATAATGGTCAGGGTTTTTGTTTTGCAATCATAGATATACAGTCTGAGAAACATATCGGAAATATAAAAATAGGTAACATACATCCCATGTATAAATATGCCGATATTGGATTAATTATTGGGAATAAGGATTTTAGCGGAAAAGGTATAGCGACGGAAGCAATACAAATGTGTGTTAAATTCGGATTTGAACAATTGAATCTTCACCGTCTGCATGCGGGAATCTATGACTTGAATATTGGTTCTGTAAAAGCATTTGAAAAAGCAGGATTTGTTAGAGAAGGATGTGAAAAACAGAAATATCTGTTTGAGGGCAAATGGATAGATTCGTATATTTATGGTATCGTAAATGAAAATTACCGATAAAATCATCTTAGGTACTGTTCAATTTGGACTTTCTTATGGTATTAGCAACTCCACAGGAAAAGTTTCCCCAACGGATGTCTCAAAAATTCTTGCCGAAGCGAAAACAAACGGAATATCCATACTTGACACTTCCTATGCGTATGGTGATAGCGAAGTTGTGTTAGGCACAGTTTTGGAAAATGACAGTTATTTCAAAATAGTTTCCAAATTACCTCGTACAACAGGAAAACCGAAGTCAATTTTTGATGAAACGACCCAAAGGCTCAAAAAGAATAAGTTGTATGGGTATCTGATTCACCACTTTGATTATTTCAAGGGAACTCCGTCTGTATGGTCTGATATGAAGGCATTGAAAAAAGAAGGATTGGTCGAAAAAGTCGGATACTCATTATACCACCCTTCAGAGTTGGAATACTTGTTTTCGCAAGATACGGATTTTGACATCATCCAGATTCCTTATAATCTATTGGATAGAGCATTTGAGCCGTATTTAAAGGAATTGAAACATCGTAATGTTGAAGTACATACCCGCTCCGTTTTTTTACAAGGATTATTTTTCAAACCTGTTGATGAATTGCCCGGAAGGTTGCAGCCGCTTAAACCTTATTTAGTTGCTATGACTGAATTTTGTAAGGAGCGGGACATTACCATGGAGGAATTGGCGTTAAACGGTGTTATACATCATCCTTGTATTGATGGTGTATTAGTAGGAGTGGACAATATTGCTCAGTTTCAAAAAAATATCAAAAGTATTTGGACGGAAATTCCTGCAAAAATTTCTGAATTTATTGATAATCTTGATGTAAAAGAAAAAGAATTACTCAATCCCGTAAATTGGAATTCATGAAGATACTTGCCATCACACAAGCCCGTTACGGGTCAACGCGTCTGCCCGGAAAAATACTGAAACCCGTTGCAGGTAAAACATTGCTCGAGATCCACTTGGCAAGAATATTGCAATCCAAACGTATTTCGAAATTGAAAATAGCCACAACCACCGAAGAAGGTGCTGATAAAATTGTTGCTATCGGGGAGAAATTGGGTGTTGATTCATATAAAGGCTCTATAGACGATGTATTAGAACGATTTTATTTTACTGCCTTACCTGAAAATCCTGATTATGTGGTAAGGTTAACATCCGATTGTCCTTTAATAGACCCTCGCGAAATAGATAAGGTGATAGACATCTGTATTTCGAATAATGTTGACTATACCTCAAACGTTTTAACGCCAACCTTTCCCGATGGCATTGATGTGGAGGTGTTTAAGTTCACGGCTTTAAAAAAGGCTTATGAAGAGGCGACTTTGGTATCGGACAGGGAACATGTAACTCCCTATATTTGGCGAAATTCTACGGAAAAAGGCGGGACAATTTTTAAATCCATGAATGTATTGAATCTTCAAGATTATTCAAAATATAGAATAACCGTAGATACGGATAAGGATTTTGCTGTGATACAAGAACTCATAAAAAAATTGGGGATTGATAAGTCATGGTTGGATTATGTTTCTTTTTTGGATAACAATGAAAATATAAAGGCCATCAATGCCGAGTACGAACGAAACGAAGGATATTCAAAATCTATAAAAAATGAATAGTTATGGGAAAAGGACAAGAATTCTATAAAAAAGCCAAAACATTAATCCCCGGAGGAACAATGTTATTATCCAAACGTCCAGAGATGTTTCTTCCTGAACATTGGCCTGCGTATTTCTCTAAAGCCAAAGGATGTATCGTATGGGATTTAGACGGTAATGCTTACAAAGATTTGTCGATCATGGGGATTGGCACCAATACCTTGGGATATGGTCACGATGAAGTAGATGCGGCAGTAATGCAGACCGTTAAAAATGGCAACATGAGTACACTCAATTGTCCGGAAGAAGTGTGGCTAGCCGAAAAATTGATAGAAATCAACCCTTGGGCTGCAATGGTTCGCTTTGCAAGAAGTGGAGGCGAAGCGAATGCTATCGCCATACGTATAGCAAGAGCAGCAGCAGGCAAAGATAATGTAGCTATATGCGGCTATCACGGCTGGCATGATTGGTACTTATCAACCAATCACAATGGCGATGGACTGTCTGAACATCTCTTGCCGGGATTGAGTCCTAAAGGTGTTCCTCAAAATCTGAAAAATACTGTTTTTCCATTTCATTATAACAATTTTGAAGAATTGGAACAAATTGTAGCCAAGGAAAATATTGGTGTAATTAAAATGGAAGTAGTCCGTAATTTTGGACCTGAAAATAATTTTTTACAAAAGGTACGGGATCTCGCTACAAAAAAGAATATCGTGCTGGTCTTTGATGAGTGTACTTCCGGTTTCAGGGAAACATTTGGCGGTATTTTTAAAAAATATGGAGTTGAGCCAGATGTAACTCTCTTTGGCAAAACGATAAGTAATGGATATGCTTTGACTGCTGTTGTTGGAAAACGTGAAGTTATGGAAGTTGCGCAAACAACGTTTATCAGCAGCACTTTTTGGACAGAACGTATCGGGCCTACCGCCGCATTAAAAACGCTGGAAGTGATGGAGCGTGTTAAATCATGGGAAACCATTACCAAAACAGGAGAAAAAATGCGTGCAGGATGGAAAAAATTGGCGGATGAGAATGGTTTGAAAATCAATCTATCGGGCATACCGGCACTATCGACTTATACGTTTCAAAGCGATAAGAATTTGGCATATAAAACACTGATAACACAAGAAATGCTCAAAAAAAGCTTTTTGGCGAGTACGGCTTTTTATTCGTCTATAGCTCATACGGAAGCTGATATGAATGAGTATTTTGAAGCATTAAATGAAATCTATCGGGTGATTGCCAAATGTGAAAAAGGTGAATTGGATATAATGAATTTGTTGGAAGGGCCTGTTTGTCATTCCGGTTTCGCACGGCTGAACTAAATGTTAAAACCCAAGATATATATACGCGCAGATGGTAATTCGGAAATCGGTTTAGGGCATGTGATTCGAAGCCTTGCGTTAGCCGAAATGTTGAAGGAAGACTTTTTTTGCATTTTTGCTACTCGGTTCTTGACGAATTATATTAATACAGAAGCAAGTAAGGTATGTGATAATATTATTAAATTACCAGAATCTGATGATCATTTTGATGCGTTTTTATCGATTCTTTCGGGTGATGAGATAGTTGTATTGGATAATTATTTTTATAATACGGATTATCAAAAAACTATAAGAAATAAGGGGTGTAAATTAGTTTGCATAGACGATATACATGACATACATTATATCGCAGATGTTGTAATCAATCATGCTCCATATGTGCAAAAATCTGATTATTCAATAGAGTCATATACCAAATGCCTCTTAGGAACAAAGTATGCATTACTTCGAACTCCCTTTTTGCAATTGGCCAAGCTACAGAAAAAATACATCGCGGCAAATAAAGCATTTGTCTGTTTTGGTGGTAGTGATTATAATAATATTACGCAACGCGTTGTAGAACGTTTGCTTCTATTTGATTTTATTGATAAAATATCAGTCGTAACAGGTGGCGCTTACCTTTATAAAGACGAGTTGCAGTTATTGGCTGAACATGACCCGAATCGGATTTCGTTCTATTCTAATATTGGTGCAGATCAAATTGCCGATATTATGAGCAATAACGATTTTGCCATTGTACCTTGTAGCAGCATACTGTGGGAATGTATGGCTGCAAAACTTCCAGTTATTACGGGATATTACGTAGATAACCAAAAATGTATCTCAGATTATTTTTCCGATAAAAATATAGGATGTGTGGTTGGTGATTTCAATACCAATTTGTTCAGTGCACAAGATATATTGGGATTATCGCAGAACAATGTTGATGTAATAGCCAACTATATAGATGGGGATTCGGGGTTCAGGTTGAAAAATGAAATAAAAGCATTAAGTCATGTATGAACTTCGCCGAACGACAATCAATGATGCAAAATTATTGTTTGAATGGACAAACGATGATGAGGTCAGGTCAACGGCTGTTGTGAAGAAAAATATAGGGTGGGATGAGCATATCAATTGGCTAACCAACAAATTGCAAAGCGATCAATCCCATATTTATATTTTAACAGATGGTCAGAAAGAAAATATTGGCGTAGTACGGTTCGACAAAGATGAGGATACCTTTGTAATAAGTTATTCCATTGATCAATTGTATCGAAAAAAAGGAATGGGTTTTTTGATATTACAATTGGGATTAGAAAAAATATCGGAAATCGAACCTCAATGTAAGTTCAGGGCTTCTGTTCAAACAGATAATATCGCTTCCAACAAAATTTTTGAGAAATTGGGTTTCAAATTAGAAAATACAGAAATCATTAAGGGACACGTTTTTAATATTTATTATAAAGATGGAAACGAATAAGCCATTTATCATAGCTGAAATGTCGGGCAATCATAACCAATCGTTGGATAAAGCTCTTCAAATTGTAGAAGCTGCAGCCCAAGCAGGAGTGGATGCTTTAAAGTTGCAAACCTATACAGCAGATACTTTGACTATAAAAGGCGCTTATATCATCACAGATAAAAAATCCTTGTGGTATGGTCGTGATTTATATGATTTATATCAGGAAGCTCATACTCCATGGGAATGGCACAAAACCATATTTGAACATGCAACGGCAAAAGGAATTCTTTGTTTCTCCACGCCTTTTGACGAAACGGCCGTAGATTTTTTAGAAGAATTGGGTAATCCTATATATAAAATAGCTTCTTTTGAAATAAACCATATTCCGTTACTCAAATACATAGCCAAAACAGGTAAACCTGTGATTATGTCGACAGGCGCCTCAACATTGGCTGAGATAGAAGAAGCAGTGAATACCTTACGGGAGAATGGTTGTACAGATTTAACTTTATTGAAGTGTACCAGTACTTATCCTGCTACACCTGAAAATACTAATTTGCTCACCATTCCTCATCTGAAGCAACTTTTTGATTGTAACGTCGGCCTTTCCGACCACACATTGGGTATTGGTGTGGCTGTTGCGTCGATAGCACTAGGCGCAACAGTTATCGAAAAGCATTTTTGTTTAAGCCGCGCCGAAGGTGGTGTCGATAGTGCTTTTTCATTAGAACCTCAAGAGATGAAAATGCTTGTGGAAGAAGCCAATCGTGCATATTTAGCAATGGGTAAGGTTTCTTATGGAATCTTGGAAGCGGAGAAAAATAGCCGGATATTTAAGCGTTCTCTATATGTCGCCGAAGATATGAGAAAGGGTGATATTTTTAACGAAAATAACCTTCGATGTATTCGTCCTTCATTCGGGTTGCATTCCCGGTATTACAAAGAAATATTGGGAAAAGAAGCGGTTTGTGATTTGAAAAAGGGGACACCGATGGAAAGGAGTTTTTTCTTATAAACAAATAAAAATGAAACCAAAAATATTATTTTTCGCAAGAGATTATCAGGCACTTTTTTTCCCAAAAATTATTTTTGATAGTTATGAAAGTATTTTTGTAACTTTATTCAAAGCCGAAAAAAAAATAATAGAAAAAGATGGATTTAAGGTTTTTGCATGTTTTGAAGAAGATTTTGACAATCTTGATATAACAGGAATCAATTGTGAAAATTATTTAGAAACGTCATTTTTTGCAGACAGATTTTTTGGTAAGTTCGCTATGGATGAACGATTATTCTTATTAAAGAAAGAAATTGCATTTTGGAGAAATATACTTACCAATTTAAGCCCCATAGCTGTAGTTAACGAAGTGGTTGCTGTGGAAATTTCGGAGGTGCTGGCCATCGAAGCAAAAAAAGAAAAAATTCGTTATATAGGTTGGAATAATACATCATTTCCCGATAAACCTTTTTATTTTATCTCTAATCCTTTTAATACATCGTTATATCAATCTATATTTGACCAAACCCCATCTGAGACTTCCATTAAGTATGCCGAACAATTTTATTCTCAAAAAGACATAACCCCTTTCTACGTTAAAGGTTTAAAATCAAGATTAAGCTTGATCCGCTTGTGGAATACTGTATTAACTCTTGTAAAGAGTTTATTAACCTTTTTACTGGTTAAAACAAAAGGAATTAATAAGTATTTATCTACCTATTATACGCCAAGGTATAAATGGCGGGATTTGTTAATCGCACTGAAAAGCTTTTGGGGAAGTTATGATGATATCAATCGCTTTAAGGGAAAATACGAATTGATTTTCTATCCGTTGCATTATGAGCCGGAAGCGGCTATCTTATATATGTCGGAATTTAATGAAGACCAAATTGCATTAATACGGAATTTATCTAAATGTCTGAATCAAAATCAGATTTTGGCAGTTAAAGAACATCCGCAACAATTAGGGCTTCTACTGACCAAGGAATTTAGGAAATTACGAAAAAGACTTTCAAATGTCATCTTCATACGGGGAGAAGTTCCGTCTGATTGGGTCATCAACAATGTTGAACTAATTGTTACACAAACAGGGACTTTAGGTTGGGAGGCTATAATAAGAAATAAACCCGTAGTGTTGCTGGGAAAAAACTTTTATGATAAATACCCTTACATCAATAATTTCGTGTCATTTGATGATTTAAGACATATGATACGAACGCATTCATACAAAATACCTCAAAAGGACGCAACCATTAAATATATTGCTCAGATGTGGGATTATAGTTATGCGGGAAATCCGTTTCCTTATCCCGATTTGTATACT
Source organism: Bacteroidales bacterium (assembly GCA_031549585.1). Taxonomy (GTDB): domain Bacteria; phylum Bacteroidota; class Bacteroidia; order Bacteroidales; family UBA4181; genus JAIRLS01. The sequence continues at coordinate 1,983 of JAVBPN010000073.1, read as the reverse complement.
GAGAAAAACATAAATGATGTAAAAATTGCTATCGTAGATTTTTTGAACAAGCATTATTCAGAGCAATGACTTATTGAATAATAGGTAATAACGAGATAAATGAAAAATCTTTTTTTTGGTAGTCATTTCTTTAAAAATTCAAAAATTCTATACATATATACAAATATATTGGTTAGTATATTTAGTTTCATTCGTCAATTCGTATTTATAAAGACACTTGATTTCATAGACCTTGGAGTTTTGACAATTATACAGACAATAATCATGTTCATTTCCATGTTTCAACTCGGTATGTTGAATGGAGGGTATCGAATTTTTTCATTGGGTAGAATAACTATGATGGAAAAAACAAATAATATTATTTTTACATTCATCATTACAATGTGTATTATTCTGCTATTGCTTTGGTCTATTTTTCATTTTAGTGGACTTCTTGTTAATTACAACTATTTTGTATTAGTAGCTATATTGTTGGGTATTATAACTTTAATGAATAATTGGTTTTTGAATATTTTAATTGCTACCCAAGATTTGCAAAAGTTGAATAAAATAAATCTACTGTCAGCAGGCCTTAGTTTATGTGCTCTTGTTTTTGTAAAATATTGGGGAGTTTATGGCGCTATAGTTGCTTTATCCGTACAACCGATCGTATTCTTTTTGTTATGTGTTGTACAAGTTAAAGCTATTAAACCTACAGGTCTTATCTATAGAAAAACGCTTGTTAAATATATTTTGACTTTTGGCTTTGTGCCATTCATTACCGGAATATTTTCCCAATTAAATTTACAGATTGAACGGTGGGGAATTGAATTTTTGCTTGATACGGAATCTTTGGGAAGGTTCTATCTTGTTTTTTTATATACCTCTTTATTTGCCTTAATACCATCCTCTCTAAATAGTATCTTTTTTCCCTCGACTATAAAAGCATATAAGGATAAACAATTTGATATTTTCAAAATTAAATTGAAACGTTATGCATTCCTATTAGGAACCTATATTGTTATTGCTGTATTTTTTACAATAACTTTATTTCAAAAGTTTATCGATTATTTTTTGCCTTTACAGTCTGATAATGTCCAATATATATATTATATTTTGTTAGGACTTGCAGTTTTAACAATGAGTGAGATCATCGGATTAATATATAATGCAACGCTTCGTTTTAAACCACTCTTTTGGGCTTATTGTACAAGTACTTTGATAAATTTAGTCGCAATTTTTTTATTATACTCTTTCGATAAATATTCTTTAACAACCGTATCTGTTTTGAGGTCAGTTATCGGTGTCTATATAGCTTCATTTATAGTATTGGGATTTTTGTATTATCGGAAAATTAATTATGTTAAATTTGTTTAAAAAAATACAATCAGAATTTTGGTTTTATATGTATTACCGGTTCTTGTTTGCGCAAATTGGAGCGAAATCGAGAATCATTTCACCGTTAAAACTTGAAGGAAGCAAAAATATTAATATTGGTAAGGGTGTTCGAATCAATTATAAAACATGGTTAGCTGCTTTGCCGTTAACTAAAGAAAAAGAATGCCTATTGGAAATTGGCGATGGAACAGTTATCGGTAATTTTAATCATATTTATGCTACAAAATTGATTAAAATAGGAAGTAATGTTTTAACTGCAGACAAGGTATACATTTCTGATAATTTACATGGTTATCAAAATGTTAATCTACCAATAATGAGTCAACCGATTATTCAAAATAACATTGTTGAGATTGGAGATGGAACATGGCTTGGGGAAAATGTTTGTGTGCTGGGAGTTAAAATCGGTAAGAACTGTGTGATTGGAGCTAATGCCGTTGTTACTAAAGATATTCCTGATTATTGTGTTGCAGTGGGCAATCCGGCAAGAGTAATTAAAAAATATAATTATGAAACAAAATCATGGGAAGTAATTACATAAAATATTTCTTTTTTTTTCTTTTTTTCTTGAGTTGCGATGGAACTAAAGAAAATCAAATTGATTAT
>JAVBPN010000057.1:0-9042 GCA_031549585.1 Bacteroidales bacterium | reverse complement strand
GAAAGTAGCAGGTTCCGGAAATTTTCCGCTTGATTTTCTACTTCTTTGACGTGTATGCTCGATATGCAAGCTAATTCGCTCGCAATGACCCATACTTTATCGCCAAATGTTTCCTTGATTTTTTCTAATGTGATCAGCTCATTTGGTACAAAGTGGTATAATAATGAAGCCAAAACGGCATGTTTACGTAATCCTAATTCGTCAATAGCGATTAATGCAACATCTAGCCCGAAATCAATGGCAGGTTGTCCATATATTTGAAATACATCGGGTTTGGCATCAAGCACCATGCTGAGGGCTTGCCTCAATTCTTTGAGGTCATCCGGTTGTAAAAAGGCTTTTCCTGCCCTCAACAGCGATCGATATTTTTGTTCTGTTTGCCGGGAAACAAATATTTTTTTTGATTCTGCGTTCATCCGGATTTTATTTTCGAAAAATTTATTTCACGTTAAAGCCTATCTATACTTCACAAAGATAACCTTTCTCAAATTATTTTATAAAAAATAAATAAAAAATAATACCATGTATTGCATAGTACCAAAATATATTTATATCTTTGCATAAAAATTAACCATCAAATTTTTTAAGCCATGAAAAAAATTATAACGGTACACATTGCTGAAAAAGTTTTTCAGATAGAAGATGATGCATATGCATATTTGAACAGAGTTTTGTCTATGCAGTTGAAAAAACAAGAACTTGAGGTTGAAATAGCCGAAAAGTTGGGGCAAAAATTGGAAGGGAGCAAGACGGTTGTCACATATCCTGATGTGGTAGATGTATTGTATCAATTAGGATTTTCGGCATCCGATGCTTATGAAACAGCCCAAGGAACAAAAAAGTTATACCGCCAGCCTGAGCACAAAGTGTTGGCCGGTGTTTGTACCGGATTAGGCGAATATTTTGATATCGATCCGGTGATTATCCGCGTTCTTTTTGTGATCGCGTTCTTTTTCGGAAGCCTTGGTTTCTGGTTATATCTGGTTCTTTGGATTGTTATCCCCAGAGCTAATAAGAAAATAAAATCATAAAGCCATGAGCGCCGATAATGTAAATGCTCAAATGCGGAAAGGGATACTGGAATATTGTATCCTTTCCGTATTGTCCGAAGGCGATGCGTACGCATCGGACATTATCAACCGGTTGAAGCAAGCACAGATGATTGTGGTAGAAGGTACATTGTATCCATTGTTGACCCGGCAAAAAAATGCCGGATTGCTTGCCTACCGTTGGGAAGAATCTACGCAAGGACCTCCTCGAAAATATTATTCGATTACCGAACAAGGGTTTCAATTTTTGTCCGAATTAGACAAGTCGTGGCAAGAATTAGTCGACTCTGTCAATCAGCTTCGCAATAAATCAATGAGTCAAACAACCAATTAAATATCATTACATCTATGAATCGTGTAGAATTGATTAATATAAATGGAGTTGCATTCCATGTAGACGGCGATGCATACGACAAGTTAAGCAAGTACTTGGATACGCTGGGAAAGTACTTTAAGGAAGAACCCGGTGGTAATGAAATTATTGCCGATATAGAAGCGCGGATTGCCGAGTTGTTCAGCGAACAGATGACGCAAAGTAATCAGGTGGTATCTATAGACGATGTACAAAGGGTGATTGAAACTTTGGGTACACCCGAAGATATTGCAGGGACTGACTCAGAACCTGATACGCCAAAGGCATCAGCCCAAAATCAAAGCAATGCACAGAAGACAAAACGTTTATACCGCGACCCGGATAGGCAATTATTGGGCGGGGTTTGTTCCGGCATTGCTGCATGGTTGGATATCAATCCGGTTATTGTCCGGTTGGTTTTTTTACTGGTAACTTTCTTTTTTGGAACAGCGGTTATTATATATGCCATTTTATGGATAATCATGCCACAAGCAAAAACAACAGCCCAAAAGCTGGAAATGCGTGGAGAACCGGTAACTGTGAGCAACATAGAGAAAAAGGTAAAGAAAGAAATTTCGGCTTCGGATTCCTTGGGACAATCATTCCGGCAATTCCTAAATGAAGCCGGGGAATTAATCGCAAAGCTATTTTCGGTTCTCGGAAGAATTATTTTGTTCATTGTTGGCTTGATATCGTTCCTTTTGGGATTGAACCTATGTTTAGGCATTGGAGGTGTGTTCCTTGTGAAAAGTTGGATTTTTCGCCATGCTTTTGACAGGGATTTATACTCTTTCCAAGAGTTATTACAGCATATAGTATCGCCTGTTTCTTACAATATTCTATGGATTTGCATCGTTGTTGTGGCAGTTTTAACAGTCGTTGGCCTGATGTTTTGGGGGCTAAAACTGATGACCGGCTTTAAGGTCAAACAAAAATTGGCACATATCGTATTGGCCATTGTGTGGCTTGCAGCCATTCTTGTTGGGATAGTAACAACAATTCGTGAGGCGGGAAATTATGCATGGAATAATGAGTTCTCGGAAACAATAACCATTGCTCCAACAGATACTTTATATCTTTCTACCAAACAACCTGATATAAAGTTTTTTGGAAATCCAACAGAACTTTATCTGATCGACCAAGTGACCGGTAATTTGTATGGGAAGCCGAATTTACGAATACGTAAGAGCGAAGATGGGCAAATCAAATTATCTGTCCGCAAGAGGGCACAGGGTACTAGTACCTCTGATGCTTACGGATATGCTGAAAAAATTACGTATACTGTTGAGAATCGTGATTCCTTATTGGTTATGGCTCCATACTTTTCTGTTGAACCGTATGATCGATGGCATTTTCAAACATTAAATGTGGACTTATTTGTTCCGGTGGGTACAGTGATTGTTTTTGATAAAGAAGCTTTCCAGCAAAATAGAATTGGGCATAGGTATTATTGCCATGGTAACGGTCCATGTGTATGGGTGATGACTGAGGACAGAGGCCTTCAATTTGCCGATCAGCAGTTGAGCACACAACAAAAGCATGAAGTTAAAAAGCCAGAAGATCAAGCGCAATCGGAGATTGAATCGCAATGAAGTAGAGTATGTTAATAGGTAATATGTAATTTGCACGGCTGGATCAATGGTTCAGCCGTTTTTTGTTGCACGGGCTCAGTAGAATTTATTTTTGGAAAAAAAGATCGATGTATACCGGTAAATGATCGCTATATCCCTTTATATATTTGTTTCCGGAATACGTGCGGAAAGGTTTTATTCCGGAATAACGCTTATCCGGTTCAAACAAATAATCAGCCCGGAATATATAGCATTCCGAAACATTTGTTTTGATCTTGCTATTCCGGTTTAACAGGTTGTTGGAAACGATGATTTGATCAAATACCGACCAAGCGCTTTGGTATTTAATCGTACCTGTTTTTTCTTTCATTTTATATGCACTCAGATTCACCAAAGTAGCCGGCTTGAGGTTTGTCGTATCGGTTAGCGCTTTTAATTGATTGCGAACGCTTTTGTCAGTTGGACTATCGTTAAAATCCCCTGTAATAATGATATTGGCCTGTGGATTCCGGTTAAAAATAGAATCTACTTTTTCGCGCAATACAGATGCCGCAAGTATACGCGAAGGTTCTGACTTTTTATCGCCTCCGGTGCGCGATGGCCAATGATTGACAAATATATGCAAGGTATCGCCTTGAGTGGTTTTCATGGTTGCATATAGAATATCGCGTGTTCTTTTCCGGTTATCGGAGAACCGAATGCGTACAAATTGTTCTTTCAATGGTTTTAAATAGTCGTTCCGGTAAAGCAATGCAACATCAATGCCTCGTTGGTCGGGCGAATCTTTATGTACAATTTTATAAGGATATTTTGATAACGGCGTGTTGATAATCAGGTCATTCAGTATTTTTCGATTCTCTATTTCACATAAGGCAATCATTGCTGGTGGTTCCCACTCTCCAACGTTAGCAATCACTTTAAAAATGGCATTCCGTTTTTCGATGTAACGGTTCGTTGTCCATCGTTTTTGCCCTTCGGGCGTAAATTCATTATCGTTGGTTGTCGGGTCGTCTTCCGTATCAAAAAAATTTTCCACATTGTAGAACATCAAACGCAAATGATCCTTTTTGCCTGCATCTTGCGCATTAACTGTGAAAAGATTAAAAGATGCAAAAAACAGCAACAGCGCAATCAAAAAAGAAATGTTATTCCGAAACATCATCTGTGTTTTGTTTCTTTAAAATAGAATACTTGACAATTTGATTTTAAAACCGGAAATTGTAAGAAACATAATAGTTAATCCCACCAACAAAGCGGGATGTGCCACTTCCATACCCCGGTATGACATAAGTGGATGAATAATCGCTTTTTGGCTTCACCAACATCAATTTACCCCGAAGGGTAATTCCGACATAAAAATTTTTCAGTACTTCGGCTTTGATACCAAGCAAAAATTCCAGCCAATGGGCATTTAAAATCTCTTGAGAGATGGATTGTCCGGGAGCATCCGGCCAATAGTAACCGAGAATGGTAATGTCGTCGACCTCTTGGCTGAAAAGAGAAAAACCGTATCGTGCGCCTATGTATAAAATGTCATTGCTATGAGGTATGCGGGGCTTTAATACATTGTAATCTGCGCCAACTTTGGCATAATATCCATTGGAACGGTATGAATAATCATCTTTGTCCAAATCTGCCTTTAACCATCCGGCTTCTGCAACGGCAAAGATGTTATTTTTGATATGTATATCTGCGGTAGCTTCAAATCCGAAACGTTCATGAGGATAAAAAACCGGTAAAAGTAACTTGGATACATCAATTCCGATTCGTATCCCTTTCATCGGTTCGATGGGATACCGGATGGTGTCTTGCCCGTTGCAAAAAACCGGGAAAACCAATATGATGCTAATAATAAATCCTGATATTTTCCCCATTGATTACTTGTGGACGGTATGATACGGTTGAAACACTTGGATTAGTGATGGAAATCGAAGAAATACTGTGGTTTGTCGTTTTAATTTCCTGAATTTCGGAATAAGTAACACAACCGCATTCGGACGAAATAAATCCGGGATGACGGCTATATGTAATTGTAACGGTATCTACAACCTTTGCGTTTTCAACCAATTTGGAAAACAAAAAAGTAGTTGCATCCGATCCGGGATTTAATGGGCATAGCGCCGAAGACAAATCTTGAGTTGTGTATAAACTATCGTTACCCAAGCCTTGAATAGATAGTTTAGTCGCTGCTTGTGCTGTACCCGATGTCGACGAATAGAAATTCACAACCATAGCTGTCCGGTTTGACTCTTCACAAAATTCATCGCAAGAAGCCAAATACCAAATACATCCTAAAATTGCCAAAAATTTTATTTTGCTCATCGTGATTTACAGCAAACCTATGATTTTCTTCAACTTTGAAGAAGGATCATATAGCCTGCAAAGATAGTTGATTTTGTCATGATTGAGCAAATCCACCTATATTTTGGATTCTTATGTTTATCCAAATCACGTGATTTTTTATTCTAATTGAGTAATTGTTCTATCAAAATTTCTCCCTTCTATCAAATAACGATATTGCCTGTCCAACGTATCTTTTACTGTAATTTCAAATTTGTATAACTGTCCGCGTTGATAATTGTTTCCGGTGATTGGAAACGTTTTTTTGGAACTCAAGCGGGCCGGTAGTTCACCTTGCCATTCGGTATTTCCTTCAACGTTTTGTATGCTGATGACATCCACCGGCCAACCTGTATTTTCAATGGAAAAATAAATGGTATTATCATGTATTCCACCGGTCGAATTGACTTTGAGTCCTGGGGAGCCGATTTGAATGAAGGTTTCTATTACATAGGATTTTTCATCGTCAAGTATGTGTGCCCCTTTAAACCTATAGTTGTTGCGTTTTTTGTTGATGGCAGCGAGCAAACTATCTTTTGATACCTCTAATTGAGGCAAATATCCTTTAGAGTTTTCGTAATATTTTTCCAAATCGTTATCCGAATATCTATAAGTGTCTTTTAGCCAAAATGCTGTTGCTATCACACTTTTTGTTTTTATTTCTTCGATTTTTAAAAACAATGTACCATCGCTGTCATATTCTGTTTTAATCAAATCATTCGTATTCAAATGATCGATCTTGTCTTCCATAGTTTTTACTTTTTCTGAAAAATATCTATCGCTATTGCGTTGATATGAGAATTCTTTCCACACTTCTTTGCCGATATAAATGCCCACTCCTACAACAAGGTAGGCCAATATTAGCCACCAATACTTGGAAGTCTTCACACCTGTACGTTTTTCATCCACAACGCGCGTGTTGCTGATGCGGTCGTGCCAATTGGCATTGGCAAGAAATGAAAAAGGCTCAAAAGGGATAAAACGGGATATGGTACGGATCAACAATGTGCTCAATGATGGCCTGCGTCCGGTATTGGCATCGATGACACGGCTTTCGGAAAGGAATTTGGCCGGAGTAGCGCCAAATATAAATTCAAAAAACGGGTAATAAATCATGCGTCCCAATATCGTTACAACCAGCAAAATCAGCCTTTCGTCACCGAGCAATCGGTACAATATATCTAAAAAACCACCAAAGATGTTTATCAAAGGCAGCATGAGTAAAAAGCAGAAATATGTATCAAATATTAAATGTAGCAGGCGGCGCGCATTGGATGTATTTACAAAATCTTCTTTGGGTTCTTTACCCGGGGAATAAACCATTTTTACATCCAGTACCTTAGTTTCTGAAAAAGCGATCAATGAAAAGTATGACAAGGCGCATACCAATGCCGACACAATAAACATGGCAATAATAAATATTCCATACCCGGATTCATTGGCGACAGAATATTTGAAAGCGGTAATCAGTGTAGTAAAAGCATGAATTCCTGAGGCCACCATCAATGTTGCAAAAGAAAAACGGATCAGGCGGGTTTCACGGCCATGGCTCCATTTGTAAAAAACGGCGGATAACAATAGAGTGACATGTAATATCAGATTTACATATTCGAGTGTCATTCCCGAATCGAAGTCGCGGTAGCTCAATAAGCTGCCAAAATTTAAAGAAGTTGTTCTCAAGATATACTGTAGCCGCCTTACGAATTCTATTCCATAAGGAATGACAATTGTTATCAACTCTGTTGCTATACCTATAAAGGACAATATAAAAGCTATACGGCATGCTTGTTTTGTACTAATTTTTATCATTGTTTTGTTATGGAAAATCTGAAATATAACATTCTCAAGTCACATAAGTTACGGTCATCTCATAAGATAAATCGAATGGTTTATATGCTTTTGATGTTGATTAATTTAATGGTTTAACGGCCACAAAAGTAATCAAATTAAGGTGTTTAGCTACTTCTATGCAAACTATAAAATTCACCTGATTTGAGATTCATTGTTCATTGTGATTCCTTCCTTATCTTTGCCGATTCAAAAAAATGTATCAATCATGGAATACAATTTCAAAGCAATTGATGCCAAGTGGCAGAAATATTGGGTAGATCACAAAACATACCGTGTGGTTGAAGAGCCCGGTAAACCAAAATATTATGTGCTCGACATGTTTCCTTATCCCTCAGGAGCAGGGTTACATGTGGGGCATCCGCTTGGTTACATTGCTTCTGATATATACAGCCGCTTTAAACGTCATCAAGGGTTCAATGTATTGCACCCGATGGGTTATGATGCGTATGGTTTGCCTGCCGAACAATATGCAATTCAAACCGGACAGCATCCGGCGATTACTACCGAACAAAATATCAAACGTTACCGCGAACAATTAGATAAAATCGGTTTGTCATTTGATTGGGAACGCGAAGTGTGGACTTGCGATCCGGGTTATTACAAATGGACACAATGGGCATTTGTCAAAATGTTTCATTCATACTATTGTTATGATGAGCAGCAAGCACGGCCAATTGCCGAGTTGATTGATGTTTTTAAGCAACAAGGAACTGAAGGATTGAATATTGCTTGTACAGAAGAGATACATTTTACGGCAGAGGAATGGAATGCCAAATCAGAAAAAGAGCAACAAGAAATATTGCTCAATTATCGCATTGCCTATTTGGCTGATACAATGGTCAACTGGTGTCCTGCTTTGGGGACGGTTTTGGCCAATGACGAGGTAAGTGAAGGCTTGTCTGTACGTGGCGGATATCCTGTAGAGCAAAAATTGATGCGCCAATGGAGCTTGCGTGTGTCAGCCTATGCACAACGGTTATTGGACGGATTGGACACTATTGATTGGACAGACTCGCTAAAAGAAACACAAAGAAATTGGATCGGCAGAAGCGAAGGTGCCGAAATATGGTTTCAAGTAAGCCCCACCCCAACCCTCCCCAAAGGGGAGGAGAAGCCGCGTTATCAAACGGCGCGTGATTCTGAATATGCGCTTTTGAAGTTGCTCAAAGAGGAAAAGATGAAGCAAGGAATAACAGAAGCAGAATCTTTTTTGTGGCAGAACCTGAGAGGAAAACAGTTGGAAGGATACAAATTCAGAAGGGAGCACATTATTGACCAATTTATTGTTGACTTTGTATGTTTATCCAAACGGTTAATCATAGAAGTGGATGGCGGTTACCATAATGATCCAAAAGTAGCTGAAGCCGATCAATTGCGAACACAGATTTTAAATGATTTAGGATATCATGTAATTCGTTTCACCAATGAAGAGGTTTTAAATCAGATTGATCACGTTTTGTCGATTATAGGGCAAAAGCTTAACGATCTGGCAACCGTCCCCCCTCTTGGGGGGGAGCAGGGGGGGCTTCTTGTTTTTACGACAAGAGCCGATACAATTTATGGTGCTACATTCATGGTACTGGCTCCTGAGAGCGAATATGTGGATTCATTGGTTAAGCCTGAATATAGAGATGAAGTAAATAAATATTTAGACGAAGTCAAACGTCGTACCGAGCGTGAACGTATTGCTGACCGCCGGGTAACGGGTGTTTTCACCGGTTCGTATGCCATAAATCCTTTTAATGGAAAAGAAATTCCCATTTGGATTTCAGATTATGTTTTGGCAGGATATGGAACGGGTGCTATTATGGCTGTTCCGGCACATGATAGCCGTGACTATGCCTTTGCAAAACATTTCCAGCTGCCTATTATTCCCTTG
>JAVBPN010000123.1:0-18390 GCA_031549585.1 Bacteroidales bacterium | reverse complement strand
TTATAGAAATTGAAAATAATTGGAAAACCTAATCCACCGAAGATAATGAGAAAAGCGACGGTGGTGTGAAGCATGTAATTATGGGATACCAAAGGATCAAATAAATTTCCATGCAGAATAGAAAAACCGGCATTGCAAAAGGCTGATATAGCATGAAAAACTGCAAAAAAGATCTCATTTGCTGTGGTTAATTCCGTAGCGCCATCAATACTAAAATAAATAATGCAAGCCCCGATCAACTCAATACCTAACGTGGTAAAAATAATATTGATCAATGTCTTGAAAATGCCATTTAAATTGTCATCATTCAATAAATCCTTCAATATAATGTTATTTCGAAATGACGAATGCCCCATAAATGATAGAGCAAAGAAGCTTGTAAACGTCATGACGCCAATACCTCCGATTTGAATCAACCCCATAATAATGCCTTGTCCCATTAGTGTAAATACGGATGAAATGTCCAAAACCACCAGACCGGTAACACATACCGCACTGGTAGAAGTGAATAAGGCATCGATAATAGAAATAGGATGTACAGTCGAATTGGGCAATAACAGCAACCCGGCACCTACCAATATGATCAGCATGAAACTGTATGCAAAAAGCAACCCAGGAGATATGCCTTTGTTGAGTATTCCAAAAATCCTCTTGGATATTTCCAATATGGAAAAAAATATCAATATGAAATACATCATCGCATGGGAAGTAAAAACCTTAACCAACCACGAAATATGTTTATCCGGATGAGGGTAGGCGATGCGGAATACGATCACCAAAAGCAATAGAATTGTGATAAAAATATCAATCCAAAAACCTTTTTCATGCTTGATGTCGACAAAACGAAATATAAATCGCAGGATGTTTGCAAGAAAGAAAAAACAAAGCGACCAAAAATATATGTGATGTAGACGATTTTGTTCGGCTTGGCCTAAATTAAAACCAAACTCATAAACGATCATTAATAAAACAGCAACACTTGCCAGGAATAAGGCAAGATGAACCAGGAAGGCTAATAATACGCCCACTTTCAAGTACAGAAGCCGGATTTTATAGAGGATATAGTTTAAAAAAGACATTTTTACGTTGTTTTTACTCTCCCGTTAAACAACAAGCACCATAAATTAAATGTTCACAAACATAACTGTAATATGCCAGTAAAATCAAAAATGCTAATATCAGGCCTTTAAAACAAAGCAATATGTATCAAAACCTATGCATTGCGATGTTCACGAAAGATTAAAGCTTTTCCTCGATCCATGCCAACAGAAAAAGAATTTCCACAGGCTTCGTTTAAAGATCCTTGCCACCACGATGACAATGTTTTGCCTGTTAATGGATATGCTAACTCATCCAAATCAAAAATAGTATCGGGTGTCAAACTAAAGATAGAAACCTGTTGTCCAGGATAACTTTCAAACTGGGCGGAATGAAGTATCGGAACAAATACGCCATAATCAGTAATCATCTGCACCTGAACCTGTGATGCATAATCAGCCAAAAGAGAGATGTTTGCAATGCTATGGTCTTCCCTTGCACCGGTAGCTCCTAATATGGTAATTTCCGTACACCGGTTATCGATGCAAAATTGAACGGACTTGGTTAAATCATTAATTTCCTGATCGGGATCGTGACGCAAACAATGTTGGTAACGTTGCCTGACCTCCTGCGAAATACTATCCAAGTCGCCCACAATATAATGCGGTTCCATACCATAGCGCAATAATGGCTCAACCGCCCCATCGCAACAGATCAACATCTCTGCCTGATGCAAAAAAGAAACCGGAACAGGATGCACCGGGAATGCTCCGTTAGCCAAAATCACTGTTTTGAACGGACTAATGAGTTGTATAGGCGTTTGATCATTCATAATGAATACAAAATTACACTAACTTTTTCTGATCACACATATTTTATTGATAATTGAATATTGCACATTGAATATTTTCAAACACCTCATTTTCAATTTTCAATTATCGTAAGAGCTTTTCCATTGTATCCATCCGACAATCGACATCACTCCGTATACGAGATATAAAACTGATGTTGGATAAAGCCCCCGCCAATAATACAAAGCAACCGAAAAGAAATTAATGAATATCCACAATATCCAATGTTGCAATAATTTTCGCGCCAACATCCATGTTGCTACAATACTCAATGATGAAGCTAATGCATCATAATACGGTACAGGAGAATCGGTATAACGCACCAATACTTGACTAATAAGCACAAACAGCAATATAGCAACAACTGCCACAACTATAGCCGTAGGAAAGGTTACATGGGTCACTTTACGCTCGGATTTCTGTTCGCCGGATTGACCACCATAACGCCATTGATACCATCCATAAACGCTGATAAACAAATAATAGGCATTAAGCGCCATGCCTGCATAAAACTTCGATTGGAAGAAAACAATGATATAGACTATCGAAGTAATGAACCCGACGATCCACATAACACTCTTTTGCTTGACTTCCAAAAAAATGTAAATCAAACCACTGATCGCACCAAAAAGTTCTAAATAATTCAAAACTTAATGTTTAAGATTAACATTGTATAAAACTGAGTTTTCTACTCATCACTTATTGTTCATCACTCATCACTCCAGACTATTGAAGCTGCATGTAGTAATACAATTCGTGATCGGGCAATAAATCGGGATGGAAGATTTTGATCATGTCTTTGAGAATCACTTGAGGTTGCACCACTCCCGATTCAAAAAAATCATTCCCGCCACCACTGCTTATTCTGGCATAGTTATTAAAAACCAATCCTTTTTTATAGGGAAGCAAATGCGCCAATCGCTCATCTACCAAAGGAATATCGGACAGAGAACGGGCAGTTCCGGTATTAATCCATAAATCAGCATCGCCAGCCTTATTCATGATGGCTTCGATATGTATCGGAAGGCTTTCACGCGACTCATTATCTGACCACAAATAGCTACCACCGGCATGGGTGATCATTTCGGCAATAAACGATTTCCCTCCGGGAATGTACCATGTCCCTTGCCAAGGAAGCCCAAGCAAAACTTTCGGTTTCGCTGATACCTCTTTGACCATTTCACATAAATCGTTGTACTCCTTTGCAATTTCGTCGAATTGGTGTTCTGCTTGATCCTCACATTGATAAAATGCTGCCATAAACTTCAACCATTCGGTTTTTCCTAAAGCTGTCTGTTCCAAATATTCGGCATTTAGAACAACGGTCAATCCTAAATCGCTCAGCCTTGCCAAACTTCCGGCAATTCCTTCTTCAATTCCATACGCAAAAACCACATCCGGTTTCAGGCTAATGATCCGTTCGTAATTTAAAGCCTGATCATAACCAATATCCACAATTTTCTTGTCAGCAATAGCCTTTAAAACGGTGGTATCATAAAGATAATTTGTTCCAGCCAATCCCTTAACGCTGGACATTTTATCTAGATATGACAACATGGCAACATGCGTGGTAGACAAACAAACCACCCGTTCAACCGGAGTGTATATCACCGGATAGGCAGCATATTCATCCGGCACAACCGTTCCTTTGGGGCATAATACATAATGGTATGCAACTCCCCGGGCTCCTTGCCATGGATTAAATACCGTAAGCAATGTGATATGGCCGTGTTTTTCCATAGTAAAACCTTTGGCATAATCGATATTAATCGAGGAAGAAGAAATGGATTGGCTGTTCGTATCTCCTTTTCGGGATGTATTGCACGAAGCAAATCCGAAAATCAAAATAACACCAAAAAAAAATCGCAAAAAAGCCATCGATGAAATGGAAAATGAAAAGTTTTCCGCCAAAAAGCATCAAACAATGTACCAAAGCGAATGGCAATTTATGCCAATCCAGCCACAATCTGCAAATGTTATATGTTCTTATTTTTTGAATTTTAATACCTTAACGGAAATTGTACCCTTTGATTCGCATTATTCATTATTTTTGCACTTTCGGTGAAATAAAATGCAACAATCCATCATTTTGCAGCAGTTAGTCAAATTACAAAAATTATCCATGTATCCATCCCATAGCGAGAATGCGGAAGTATGTTCCATACGAAACCGAAATCATTTTTTACGCAAAACGCTTAGGCTGTGGATTCTATTTTTGTTCTTGACTCAAGGGATTTATGGGCAATGGATACCGAAATCGCTCCTCACCTCCCCCACCCTTTCAGCTAATGACAGTAACCGGCTATCTTTTTCCGTTGATCTTACCGGTTTTTTCAAAAATAATGAATATTTCAGCCCGGTTGCTGATGGACAAACATTACCTGGAGTGTCCATTTTACCGGCATTGGGTTATCAAATATCTGATAAATTTCGGGCAGAATTGGGCGCATATGGAGTTAAATACTCCGGGCGCACTCCTTTATCCGAAGTGCAAGCGTTCATACGATTGCAATATGCCATTACGCCTAAATTCAATATGATTGTAGGAAATTTATACGGAGGTATGAACCATCGATTGATCGAGCCTCTGTACCAATGGGAGCGGCAATATACAGCCAATCCTGAAAGCGGATTACAATTCGTATTTAACTCCGATCATTTATTTGCTGATGTTTGGGTAGATTGGCAAAACTTTATCGAGCGAGGCGACTCCGTTCCCGAAAGACTGACTTTTGGCCTATCCACATCCGGTTCATATACAACACCCAATCAGAAATTCAAAATAAGTATTCCATTGCAAGTATTGATCCATCATCAGGGCGGACAAATCGATGTTTCGGATGAACCGATGATTGTGCTCGGAAACCTTGCCACCGGGATTTGCTCGCAATTGCAATTGAACAATCGATGGGTGCAATCAGTTGGGTTGGATGTTTATTATGCCGGATATTACGACCGCTATCCTCAAGAAACCGTTCGGCCTTATGACAAAGGTTGGGGCATATATCCGGTAATGCATGTTAATGCCCGGCCATTTGAAATAATGGCGGGATATTGGCACGGTAATGACTTCTATGCATTTGAAGGTGAACCGCTTTTCGGGTCATTTAACGTGTACAACCTGGAAACATACCCCATAAGAAATTTATGCACTTTCAAATTTGCATTTAGTAAAGAACTTTTCAGTGGAGTATTTATAGGAGCTCAGCTTGAAACTTATTCCGACATTGACCTTCACCAAACCGACTATAGTTTTGGGGTAAGCCTGCGTTTTAACAAACGTTTTCTATTCAAACCCATGTAATTATAGAATCTAATTTGCTCCCCAACCTTAAATTTTAAACTTGAAACCTTAAATCATATTTACATTTCTATGAAAACCATAGGTATTATAGGCTATAGATCTGATGACGGAACCACATTTGGCGCCGGTGTCAACTATTTAGAATTGATTGCACGTTTTGGCAAGCCACATATTATCTTCCCCGACGAGGATATGGCTGATATCGACTTGTTGATCCTTCCGGGAGGGCCAGATGTTGCGCCACAAGCATATGGAGCTACCCCTTCTTTCAAAACAAGCAATCAGGACGTATTCCGGCAATTTTTCTATGATACCCGTTTATCCCGATATGTGGATGCAAATATTCCTATTTTCGGCATTTGTATGGGATTTCAGATGTTGGCTGTATACTTTGGTTCGCAAATGGAACAACATTTATGGCGGCATGCCCAAAGCCCCGGACGAAGCATGACCGCTCACACCGTTGATCCGCTGCCTATTGCAAATAAATATGCGACACAATCATTCGAGGTTAATTCCCATCATCATCAAGGAATCCTTCTTAAAGGATTATCAGCCCAATTGGAACCATTGGCCATAACACAAGCAGCGCCCGAAACGAATGAAATGCTGGTGGAAGCATTCCGCCATAAAACCAAAGCCATCATGGCTGTTCAATGGCATCCCGAAGAATGGTTCGATTCGTTTAGTTGCAAAATGATTGAAGAATTGTTGGCATAAGTAAAACATCGATTCCTTGATAGCAAAAAATCGCTAGGCTAAACCAACGGATGACCGCTAATTTCGAATCTCAAAAGTCAGGTCACACAAGCGTTTGAAAAAATTTACCAATAATAGTGCCACAAATCAAAAATTGTTTACTACTTTTAAAACCTCAAAACGTGAGGGAAATTTATTAAAAAACAGTCATTATGTCTGAGGTTATTGGAGAAATAGTACAGGTAATCGGGCCTGTTGTAGATGTCAGTTTTGAAAAATCTATGGGAGAATTGCCTCATATCCATGAAGCATTGGAAGTAAAAAGGGATAATCAAACGATTGTCCTGGAAGTACAACAAGATATTGGTGAAAATACGTTGCGCACCATTGCTATGGATTCTACCGACGGTTTGCAACGAGGCATGAAAGTAACCGCATGGGGCGGTTCAATTCGTATGCCTAAAGGCGACAATGTTCGCGGACGTTTGCTGAATGTAATCGGCGACGCTATTGACGGCATGGAACAAGTAGAAAAAACCGGATACCAAATACATAGTGAACCTCCTAAATTTGAAGACTTAACGACACAATCGGAAATTTTGTTTACCGGTATCAAGGTGATCGACCTGCTGGAACCTTACCCAAAAGGTGGAAAAATCGGATTATTGGGTGGTGCTGGGGTAGGCAAAACAGTTATCATCATGGAGTTGATCAACAACATTGCCAAAAAATATTCGGGAATGTCCGTGTTTGCAGGTGTAGGTGAACGTACCCGTGAAGGTAATGACCTGCTTCGCGAAATGATCGAGTCTGGCGTTATCAAATATGGTGAAGAATTTAATAAATCAATGGAAGAAGGCGGTTGGGATCTATCTAAAGTAGATCATGAACAACTGAAAGAATCACAAGCTACATTGGTGTTCGGACAGATGAACGAACCGCCGGGAGCACGTGCCAACGTTGACCTATCCGGTTTGACCATCGCTGAATCATTCCGTGACGGGGATGGGACAGGAAAAGGCCGCGATATTTTGTTCTTTGTCGATAATATATTCCGTTTTACCCAAGCTGGATCGGAAGTATCCGCTTTGTTGGGACGTATGCCTTCGGCTGTAGGTTATCAGCCAACATTGGCCACAGAAATGGGTTTGATGCAGGAACGAATCACATCTACGAAAAATGGATCTATTACATCAGTAGAAGCAGTTTATGTTCCGGCAGATGACCTCACCGACCCTGCTCCCGCTACGACGTTTGTCCACTTGGATGCGACCACCGTGTTGAGTCGTAAAATATCAGAATTGGGAATTTATCCTGCTGTAGATCCGCTTGAATCTATGTCGCGGATATTAACGCCTGAAATTGTAGGCGAAGAACATTACAATACGGCACAAAGGATAAAGGAATTGCTTCAACGGTATAAAGAATTGCAAGATATCATTGCCATATTGGGTATGGACGAATTGTCGGATCAGGATAAACTGGTTGTTCATCGCGCACGCCGGGTACAACGTTTCCTATCCCAGCCGTTCCACGTGGCTGAGCAATTTACCGGAAGGCCGGGCGCTTTTGTTGACATCCAGGATGCTATCAAAGGTTTCAACATGATTATGGATGGAGAACTGGATAAATATCCGGAAGCTGCATTCAGTATGGTCGGAACTATTGATGAGGCCATTAAGAAAGGTGAACAGTTGCTTAAAGAAGCAAAATAAGTATATTTTTCATTTTTGTTACAATGCAATTAGAAGTCTTAACTCCGGGTAAAAACATCTTTTCGGGTGAAATCAAAGTAATTAAAGTTCCCGGAAGCAAAGGTTCGTTTGAAATATTGCACAACCACGCAGCCATTGTTTCGACCTTGTCTAAAGGAGACGTTAAAATAGAAACAGATAAAGGTGAGATTATTCATTACAAAATCAAAGGCGGTGTGGTGGAAATGAAAAACAACCACATTGTGCTCTTGATAGAGTCTATGGAATAATCGCGCATAACCCAAATTTATCCCGATGTTGAAATCAAGAAGGGGTTTGTTGTGCTTTGTCCTTTTATTATTTTCAATAAATATATTTGCACAACGAAAAATTACTTTCGTGGCATCCGATCAATTGATCGTGACAGCCGATTTATATTTGGTGGATATAAGCTATCCTTACTTCGTTTTATTACATCAAGAGAATAGTAGCAGGGGCGAATATAAAGAAATTGCGCCTAAACTTCAGAAATTGGGTTATAATTGCCTGGCTGTTGATCTACGTTACGGCAAAGAAATGAACTTTATACAGAATGAAACGGCTATTACTGCACAGAAAAACGGTATGTCCCCTACAAATGTCGACTGCGAAAAAGACATTCTTGCAGCACTTAATTATATTGCCAAAACGGATAACCGGAATAAGTGTATTCTTTTGGGTAGTTCATTTTCCGCATCATTAGCTTTAAAAGTCGCCAACCACAACAGGCAAGTTGTTGCTGTGATCGCTTTTAGCCCAGCTGAATATTTCGGTGATGATATCGTACAAGAATGGATTAGCAAATTTGATAAACCGGTTTTTGCCGCGGCTACCAACCGTGAATATCCTTTTGTGAAAGCTTTGTTAGAACCTGTCCCGCCGGAAAAACTAACCTTGTTTCAACCTACTTCCGGAATCGGCGTACATGGCGCCGCTGCGCTGTGGGACAATAATCCAAATTCCGGAGAATATTGGATGTCGCTCTTGATGTTTATGAAAAACAAAGTATTGAGCAAAGACAAATAAGTACCTCGATCCTCTATTGAGGCAAGTCAGATAGTTTCAACAAATCATCTAACCAAACACGAACGCTCGCATCGCTTGGCATGCGCCAATCTCCCCGCGGTGAAAGATTAATAGATCCAACTTTAGGCCCATCGGGCATACATGAACGTTTGAATTGCTGGCTGAAAAACCGATGATAAAAAGTGCTCAAGCATTCTATTAATTCTTTGGAAGTATATTTTTCTAAGAACGCTTGTTGTGCCAAGAAGAATATTTTTTGAGGAGAAAATCCGAACCGGAGCATGTAATAAAGAAAGAAATCGTGTAATTCGTACGATCCGATAATATCTTCCGTTTTCTGCGCTATTTCTCCGCGATCATTTGCCGGCAATAACTCGGGACTCACAGGCGTATCTATAATGTCAGCCAAAGTCTTTTGAGACCGTTCGTCCATTTGGGTTTGCGCAACCCACCGCACCAAATATCTTACCAATGTTTTAGGAATAGATGAATTGACCGCATACATTGACATATGATCACCATTGTATGTCGTCCATCCCAAGGCTAATTCAGATAAATCTCCTGTTCCTATCACCAACCCTCCCATCTGATTAGCAATGCCCATTAAGATTTGTGTCCGTTCCCTTGCCTGAATATTTTCGTAAGTAATATCGTGCATAGACGAATTGTGTCCAATATCCTTGAAGTGTTGCTCACAAGCTTCTACAATACTAATCTCCCTAATGGTTACTCCCAAAGCTTTCATCAATGCATGCGCATTGTTATATGTACGCTCAGTCGTACCATAACCAGGCATAGTTACACCAATAATATTTTTGCGGGAAATCTGTAATTTATCACAAGTCTTAACACAAACCAAAAGCGCCAACGTTGAATCCAATCCTCCGGAAACGCCAACAATCGCATGTTTTGCACCAATATGTGACATTCGTTTTGTCAATGCCATAGTTTGGATGGAAAAAATCTCATTACAGCGTTCCTCATATTGATCTTCGGAAGGAATAAACGGATGAGGATTGACTTTTCTGGAAAGAGATAGATCCGTAATTGGCGAAAGACCAACATTAACAAATCTGAAAGGAAGATCGGCGGGTATAAATGACATATTTTTTTGCCGGTCGGCTTTCAACAAATCAGTATCAATTTCATTAACAATCAACTGATTTTCCAAAGAAAAACGTTCCGATTGAGATAACAATACCCCATTTTCATAAATAAATCCACTGCCCGAAAATACCACATCGGTGGTTGACTCACCCCAGCCTGCCGAAGCATATACGTAACCAGCCAAACAACGTGCAGATTGTTGCTGTATCAAAGCCTTCCGGTAATTATTTTTACCAATCAACTCATTGCTTGCCGAAAGGTTGAATATGATATGCGCTCCTCCTAATGATAAATAAGAACTCGGAGGGATAGCCGCCCAAAGGTCTTCACATATTTCTATGCCAAAAGAAAAATAGTCATGCCGAAAAATTATATCACATCCAAAAGGAACAACATTGCCACAAAAATTAATTTCTTTCTGACCAGGCTCTTGCCCTGAATGAAACCAACGTTTCTCGTAAAATTCATTGTGATTAGGAAGGTAGGATTTAGGAATAATGCCTAATATCTTTCCTGATTGGCATACGATGGCCGCGTTGAATAACTTTCCGGATGAACGGACAGGCGCTCCTACGATAAAAATAATGTTATCGTAACGTGTTTTTTCCAATAATCCGGCAACAGCCGTTTCTGCGGTTTCTATTAATAATTGTTGATGAAACAGATCACCGCAGGTATATCCGGTAATTGATAATTCCGGGAAACAAACGATTTGCACGTGTCGTTCCGTAGCTTGCTTTATGAGCTTTTCTATTTCCGCAACATTAAACCCACAGTCCGCCACGCTAACCTTAGGCGCTGCAACAGCTACACGTACAAAACCGTAATGATCCATTTTTCTACTTTTTATGTACAAAAATAACTCATTTTATAAAATAAGTGCAGAAAACACATAGTTAAAAACAAAAACCTAACCGTCTTAAAGACATGTTAGGTTTATTGCACAAATAAAATTTAACCTTTATGTAAAATTATTCTCCTACGAGCTTACTGAAATCTGCTTCCAATGGCTTATTGTTCAAAAAATCGTATAATGTTAAACTACGAACCAAATAATAATAGTTCCAATAAGTTCGTAATGTAGAAATATAAGCATCTTTAGCATTATCTTTATCCGTATCCGCAATATTAAGGTCGGTAACGCTTACTTTACCTATCAAATAACGTTGGCGTGACACTTCGTATCCCTTTTGAGCAATGGTATCTGCTTTTGCTGCAATACGAAGCTGATCTTCTTGCATATTAAACTGCATTACTTGGAGGTATACATCTTGACGAAAATCTATTTCTGCCTGTTGCATCCGCGTTTGTACCACCTCCAAGTTCGACTGCGCATTACGATATCTGTCCTTAGCCTGGTTCCAATCAAGTATAGGAATACGAATACCAACACTCACACGTTCCTGGTCATCAAATGTAGGTTTATATGCGTCGTTAAAGTCATATGATTTCTTATTTAACCCGAATGATGCGGACATGTCTAATGTGATGCCTTTCTGTGATTTCATGTTGGCAACCCTCTGTTCTGCCTCCAAAAGCTGGCGGTTATAGGAAATAATGTTAGGGTTTTGGCTCAATGCATAGTCTAAAGCCTTTGCTTGAGGAACTTTTAAGCCCGGAATATCGGGGCTGATCTCCAATTCTATGACGACATTATCTTTAAACCCGAGAAATGAACGCAACCAGCGTCGTTGCACTTCAATGTTCATTACGGCCGTATTTAGTTTACTCTCCGCTTGCATAAATCTCAATTCCATTTGCAGCAATGCATCCTCGGCAATGGTACCAATGTTGTAACGCCCCAATGAAATTTCATATAATTCTTTGCTATTCGTATAATTGGTTTCAGCCATTTTTAAAGAAATCTGCGCCGAAGCCACTGCAAAAAAACGAGATACAGCCGTTAACGCAACCTGTTCCATGGAATAGATATAAGTTTGTTTGGCTTCTTCATACTTCAACGGTTCTATTCTCCTTTGCCACTTAAGCTCATTGTATCCATTCAAAGGTTGTGAAAATGAAAGCGTAATCGGAGCAGTCGTAAATTGGGTAGCATTGTCCGTATCATCATCCAAGTTTTGTACCCGTGAAAAATCAGAACCTAAAGAAACATTTCCTCCGGTCAGCCCGACATTTTGAGAAAGAGCCAATCCTGCTGTAGATGTAATCGTATTGGCAGTCACCTCATTTATCTGATATTGACCTTGACTGTTAATGGATTCAATTCGACGAATTGAATGATTATAATTTGCCGGATTGGTCGTCAATACCAATTTTGGTAAAAACTCGGCCCTATATGTACGAAAATCATAGTAACTAGCACGAAACTGATGACGAGCCATAATGGCATCGAGCGATTGCTCCTTTGCCAAATTTATTACATCATCCAAAGTAAAATTAAACTTTACTGTATCACTTTGTGCTGACAGATTACCAATAAACAAAATGAATCCTAACAAAATCAAATAAACACGATTCATAGACCAATATATTTTAAAATTTCTAATTTCTACTGTTTACAGCTATGCTGACCAATATCATGCCAATTTTACAACACAAAGATTATCAATATATTAAAATAGGCAATATTAAAAAACTGTTACAATATCGGACACCTTTGTTGCAAAATCGAACACATTTTATAACCTGACTGTTTCAACTGCTTTTTATATCTCCGTTACTCATATCTGAGCGATTCAATCGGATCCCGTTCGGAAGCCCGTTTTGCTGGAGAATATCCAAATATCACACCTACCGTTGCCGAAACAAAGAATGATACAAATATGGACGAAAATGAAACAATTGTCAAAATTCCGGAAAATTTAGTAATTAACCAAGACGCCAAAATTCCAATAATTACTCCAATTAACCCTCCGATCACACTAATTAATACCGCTTCGGAAAGAAACTGGACAATAATGTCTTTTTTCTTAGCGCCAATAGCCATACGCGTACCAATTTCTTTGATACGCTCCATAACCGACGCAAACATGATGTTCATAATACCAATACCTCCAACCAAAAGCGAAATACTCGCAATAGCACCTAACACAATATTGAAGATTTCTTTGGTTCGTTGTTGTTGCTTTAATAATAACTCTGGTACCGTAATTTCAAAATCTTTCACTTCCGAATGCCGCCGGTAAAGCATTCTGCTTAAAACCTCCACCGTAGGCTGAATTTGTTCGGTTTCCTTTACTTGCACCACAATACGGTCTAATTGGTGATAGTTTTTAGGTGTATTGGTTGTTGGCGAAGTAGAAATAACAATAGTCTGCCTCCCCATCCGTATCGTCGCATTGTTATTAGGCCTTTGATTGATTAATGCCCTGTTTTTGAATCGCATTAACATTGTTTTCGCCGGGATGTAGATATTATCATTGATCACATTGACACCTGTTTGTTGAAGCCCTGTCAGTGAAATGTTACTACGTTTCAATACTCCCACAACTTTAAGCCACACATCGCCAAATTTGATATATTGTCCGATCGGATCAACTTGATTGAAAAAATGGCTTCGAATGTTGGCACCAATTACACAAACGGCTAATCCATTTTCTTCCTGGTAGTCATCAAATAAAAAACCCTGCTCCAAAGGAAGATCATATAATTGAAAAAATTCCTTAGCAACTCCCACTATTTTCGCTTGTTCGCGAACTCCATGTTGTATGACATACGAGCTAAAAGTAATTTCAGGACTGACCGTTTTCACAGATGGGACAACGGCCTTAATTGCCTCCATGTCGCTCATAGTCAATCCACGTGAAAACTTCTTTTTTTCTGTTTCAGCCTCTGAGTCAGATCCTTCTTGGTCTTCTGTTTGAGGCATAATAGGTGAAATAATGATATTATTCACTCCAACCATTTTGATTTGTTCCAAAATCTCTTGTTGGGCGCCATTACCGATTGCCATCATACTGATCACGGCAGCTACCCCAAAGATAATGCCCAACGCAGTTAATATAGACCTCAACTTGTTTGCCAATATGGCCTCTACTGCAATCTGGATATCATGTAAATATTTTTTAAAAAAACGCATGCCTTTTACATATTATCGTTGAGTTTCTTGAGCTCCGGCAGCTTCTTGAGTGCTCGGGTTACTTTGCGTGGCTTGGCCATTCTGCCCACGTCTTCCTTGCCCCCCTTGTCCGCCCGGAGATCCTTGTCCACGTCCTCCTTGTGAACGACCATTGACATTGGTTTGTCTTGCTTGACGTTCTTGTTCCTCACGCTCTCGCTTTTTTTGCAACGCCTTTTCCTTAATGATCGGAATTAATTCCTGGCCTGCTAATGGCCAAGTTTCTGGATTCTCGGGAACAGAAATATATACAATGTCCCCTTTATCAAGGCCTTGTTCTACAATAACACCATTCTCATTATTATCCCCAAGCACCACGACTTGTTTAACTCCTTGTTTTGTATATACAAAGGGAATACTATCCTGGCTATAAATAGCTTCCAATGGCAAATATTTTTGATTGGGAAGTAGATTAATGACAATTGTATTGCTGGTCGTCATTAATGGACGCAATATTGGGTCGTATTCATTGACCCGAATGGTTACTTCAAAAACCTTAGCATCTGTATTGGCCAATTGTTCACCTGTATTGGCTACTTGAAGCACTTCTCCCGTGTATTTTTTCTCTGGAAAAGCATCGACACCAAGCCGCACCTTTTGACCGGGTTTCACTTTACTGAAATCTATCTCATTGACATAAGTCTTGGATATCATGACCGAAAGGTCAGGCAAGGTTGCCACTGTAAGGTCAAAAGGAGTAATACTTGATCCCGGTTTACGTTTTTGTCCGCTTGGTTCCTTATAATAAATCACCATTCCTTTTATAGGCGCTTTAATAGTAAATTCTTCCAAAACAGAATACATCTCCGTTCTTCGCCGCAATTGGCGGGAAAGGCTAATATCTGCCTCAGTCATATTGGCCTGAGATTGCTTTACTTTAAGATCATAGGTAACCAAAGCCTGCTCCAAAGAACGTTTTGCTTTGTCCAAATCAATCTGTGCTTGCCTAATGGTGGCAGGCGGCTCAAATTTCGATTGTTCTAATTTGATTTCCGCTTCCTCAACCGCATATCGCTTATTGACCAATTCATCTCTTAATCCTTGAAGAGTCATAGTAGTATCCAATTGAGCATTGATCCACTCGGATTGTTCCCTTTCTATAACATCTTCCATGTCCTGTATGGCATTATTAGCAGCGCTTCTATCAAGAACAGCAACAATTTCGCCTGAATCAATAACTGTTCCTTCAGCAATCAAACTCTGAATTTTGATGTCTCCCAAACGAAAAGCGCCACTCCGCAGTCGTGTAGGGCCTTCGATTCTCACAGAATTCATTGCTTGTAATTCGCCAGTCACAGTCACAAGAATTTCAAAATCTCCTTCTTGCACTTCTGCCATCAATTCCAATTCTGTTTTCTGACTTCTTTTGCTAAATACGATGATAACAATAATCAACACGATCGCTGCTGCAATCCACCAAATATATTTTTTCTTCATAATGACGATTAAGATTGAAAAGGACTTTTTAACTTAGACAGTAAAAGTATGTATTATCTTAATCCATTCATGTTTTTTTAACTTTCTTTAACTCAATAAATGTTTACCCAAAAATGTCTTGAGCCTAAAAAAATCGTTGCGCCCAATTCTAATACTATTGTACTCTTTCCTAATCCGACCATGAGTAAATATTCATATTTTGAATTTATCATAGTTTACACTGATTATTTATGATTTAAACATCTGCTTGTATAATGTCTTTTTAACTTCAGCATTTTATTACTAATTTTGCGGCCAAGACAATCAAAATCCCAACATAATCATGAAATTAATCAAGTATTATTTATCGATCGCTGTTATTATTTTAACAGCATCATGCCAATCGGACTACACCAACCAATGGAATTCTATTATGCCCGACAAATCTTTCAAAAATTGGATCAAAGAAGGCAATAGCACAGTCTCTAATGATATACTATCCATGAATGGAAAAGCATCATTGTACTATGATGGTAAAGTTCAAAACGCTCAGTTTAAAAACTTTGAATTTTCTGCAGATATACAAACTCAACCAAATTCTGTTGCCGGATTATGGATTCATTCTGGAAATGTATCCGGATATCAAGTATTGATCAACAACACGCCTACTAGTATAGAACTACGTAAAACAGGCAGTCTTAGCTCTGTTCGCAATGCGTACAAAAGTATGGCCGGAGATCAAGAATGGTTTAACCTAAACGTAAAAGTAATTGGAAAACACATTACTGTAAGAGTTAACAATATATTGGTTGTTGACTATGTAGAACCGGCATCTCCTTTCCGTACAGTAGAAAATAAAGGAAAACTATTGTCGGAAGGAACATTTGCGATTGAAAATTATGCAGGCACTTCCGAATTTAAGAACATGCAAGTAAAACCTTTATCTATTGAAGAATTGGCTGAAAGGTCTGATGCGGTTGATGAACAAACCGATCCGATTATCCAATTGCAACAAGCTAATTTCCCAATTATTGATTTCCACGTTCACTTGAAAGGCTGGAATCAAGAACAGGCAATGGATAACTCTCGAAAAATTGGAATTTATTATGGTATTGCTCCTAATTGTGGTATTGGATTTCCTGTGACTTCTGATAGCGATATTGCTACTTTCCTGGATACAACACGTAATCTTCCATGTTTTATGGCTATGCAAGGCGAAGGTCGGGAGTGGGTAACAACATTCTCCAAGGAAGCCCGTGAAAAATTTGATTACGTCTTTACCGATGCGCTGACGTTTTGGGATCACAAAGGCCGCCGCACACGGCTTTGGATACCTGAAGAAGTGTGGGTTGATATCCCAAAAGAAAAATATATGGATATCATCGTAGACCGCACTGTTAAAATACTCAATGAAGAACCTATCGATATATATGTAAATCCGACGTTTCTTCCCGATGTAATGCTCGATGATTATGACAAATTATGGACAGACGAACGTATACAACAAGTAATTCAGGCATTGAAAGATCGTAATATTGCATTAGAAATCAATGCCCGTTATCATATTCCCAGTGCTAAGATCATTAAAGCAGCCAAAGAAGCAGGTATCAAATTTGCTTTCGGAACAAATAATGGAACACTCGGTGGTGGAACTAGTACTCCCGGAGCCAATGTAAGCGCTGACATGGGTAAATTAGAATATTGTTTGGAAATGATGAAGGAATGTGGTTTAACCGCACAAGACATGTATTTCCCTGTAGCAAAGAGGCAGCAAGCAAGATAAAAGCAATAAGGTGCGTAATATTATGATATTTTTTTATAATCGGTTTGGTTTTTATGAAAAAGGCCTTACCTTTGCACCGCTTTTGTAAAAAATGATTCGCTAGCTCAGTAGGTAGAGCACATCCCTTTTAAGGATGGGGTCCTGGGTTCGAATCCCAGGCGGATCACTAAAGGGTCAAAAGTTGAAAAGACAAGATCCGAAAAGGCAAAGCCAAAACCTCCTAAAACGTTGATTTTAGGAGGTTTTTCTATTTTTATCCATCATCGACAGAACAGCGTTTAGCAACTATAAGATACTTCTCCGCTACGTTTTTTACCCGGCCCCAAAATCGTAGCGAATATCCATTTAAATCACATATTATACTGCTCATTGCTATAAACTGTAATACAAAGAAAAAATACAAGAAGTCATGCGATTTGCAGATCTGCAGATGTTATTTCCCCATCCCTGTATATGCTTTCCAGTATTATCTGAATGCAAAAATAGAAGTTCTCAATAAACAAAAAGTTTTGATTTCTTGTTTAAATAAAATATCAAGCCGGATTGATGGATAAAATACAGAAATTTACATTCCGGCAATCCTCAGTAAAGAGATTTCACTGTTTTCGGGCAGTCTGCCAGATTAAAATGAGCACTGACCGATACGCAAATCCCAACAGAACACCGACCTCGATCTGTATATAAAATATTGAATATTACCACTTCAGGGCTGATGACGAGGATTACAAAAGTTCGTTTGAGGCTCTTTTTTTAGTTCCTGTTTAGAAACTCGCCCCAAATTTACTTATTGATGCTTTGCTATTTGGAGAACAGATAGGTAAATAGTTTATAATAATTTAATTCAAAAAAATGAAAATCAAAGCAGCTGTGGCCAATATTCCACATGAAAAGCTGAGTGTAGAAACACTATTTATGGATGATGTCAGAGAGGATGAAGTATTGGTAAAGATGGTTTCTGCCGGTATCTGCCGTACCGATATTGATGTGAGAGACCAGTACATACAAACACCCTTGCCGGTAGTGCTCGGGCACGAGGGCGCAGGAGTGGTGGTGAGCAAAGGGAACAGGGTGAGCAAAGTGGAAGTAGGCGACAGCGTTGTCCTATCGCTGAGCTCTTGCGGAGAGTGTGAAAAGTGCAAAACAGGGCTTCCTTCTTTCTGCCTGCAACATGTGCCACTTAATTTTGGAGCCTCGCGTCTCGATGGTTCCGTGTGTCTTCACGATCATAATCATACGGATGTACACAGTCACTTTTTCGGACAATCTTCCCATGCCGATTATGCCGTAGTCAACACTTCTTCCTTGGTAAAAGTTTCGGTAAAGGATAAGGAAAATCTAAAGTACTTTGGCCCTTT